>JBGOTG010000022.1:0-17984 GCA_041476405.1 Candidatus Dormibacteraceae bacterium
CAAAACGAACGATAATGTACCAACGTCCCCCCAGATCGACTCTCAACATCGCAACAACGGTTCAGGTATCAGGCAAGTGTCCGAACTAGATTTAGAGCGCCCTGGAAGGCGCCCCAGCGGCTCGCGCGGGCCCTCTCCGCGCTCAAAAGTGGCCGCTCGCGTCGACCGCATCGTGGCGGCTGCGCTGGCCGGCGAGCCCCATGTGAGCCTCAACGTGAAGGCTTCGGAGCTGATCGCCGACTCCGAGGCCGTATCCGCGACGATCAGTGCCGCTCTCGACCTCGCCGGTCCGGGGCTCATGGATCGGTGGAGGGTGTTGCAGTCCCTCGCGCCGAGCGGTCTGAACGTCGAGCTCCTGAACTCGTTGGCCGACCCTGACCCGAACGTGCGCATGGCCGCCGCACGGCTCTGCGGCGCCTTGCGGATGGGCGACGCGGTGCCCTGGCTCGCCGACCTCATGAGCGACCCCAAACCCACCGTTCGCGAGGCCGCGGTCCGCGCCCTGGGGCAGCTCGGGGGGAGCGGGTCGGTCGATGCGCTCATGTCGGCGGTGGACCGTCTTCCCCGGCACCGGCTGGCCATCGAGCTGGCTCATGCCGCTTCGGATATGGACATCGAGGCTCTCATGCGGGAGCCTGCAAGCGTGGAAGCGGCTGTCGTGACCGTCCTGGCATGCGGATTGCGGCATGACCGCCTGCGTGTCGATCCCCTGACGGGGATCGCGTACGACAGGCGATGGCCTTCCCGCGTTCGAGCGGCGGCGTGCCGGGCGCTGGCCATGATCGGCGACCCCGCCACGGCCGAGCGGCTTCGGGGGCTGACCGGCGATCCAAATGCCGAGGTCAGGCTGGCGGCAGTGAAAGCGCAGCGGCGGTTCCGGCCTGCCGCCGGGGGCCGGGCTTGAAGCTGTCCGAGCGCTTCGACAGGCGCTATCAGCAGACGCCCCTGGCCACGCCGGTGGTGCCGGCCACACCGGCCGCCAACGGACCGCCGCCACCAAGTCCACCCGCGGCGCCCGCCGCTCCGGCGATCATCGCGGCTCCTCCTCCCGCGCAGAGCGTGCCGGCCGGTCTCGTCACCGAATCGTCGGCCAAGCTCAGCCCGGCCCTCGCTTCGGCCAAAGCCGAGATCCACGCCCAGCTGCTTGCGCATTACACGGCGCAGATCGACATCAACAACCCCGCGGCGATCAGGCGCCTCCTACTTCAGCTGACCGAGGAGCACTTCCGCGCCAAGCCTCCTGCCTCGCTGGTGACGGCGAACGACCGCGAGCGACTCGTGGAGGTACTGTTCGACGAGGTCGTCGGTCTGGGTCCGCTCGAAGCGTTGCTCCGCGACCCGGACGTCAGCGAGGTGATGGTCAACCGGCCGGAGCAGATTTTCGTCGAGCGGCGAGGCAAGATCGAGCTCACGAGCCTCGCCTTCGAGGACGAGGCCAGCCTGCGCCGCGTCATCGACAGGATCGTGTCCTCGATCGGACGCCGTGTGGATGAGTCGGAGCCGATGTGCGACGCCCGCCTCAAAGACGGCTCGCGTGTCAACGTCGTGATCCCGCCAGTTGCCATCTACGGGCCCTGCCTGACGATCAGGAAGTTCGGCCGCGAGGTGCTGAGCCCGGAACAGATCGTCAGCCTCGGAGGCGCGACGCCCGCGATGATGCTGTACCTCGATGCCGCGGTGAAGACGCGCCTCAACATCATCGTGTCGGGTGGCACCGGCTCTGGCAAGACCACATTCCTGAACGTCCTCTCCGGCTTCATCCCCGCGACCGAGCGCATCGTGACGTGCGAGGACGCCGCCGAGCTGCGATTGCGCCAGGTCCATGTCATCAGCCTCGAGTCGAAGCCACAGAACGTCGAGGGTCGAGGCGCGATCTCGATCCGCGACCTGGTGCGCAACTGCCTGCGTATGCGCCCCGACCGCATCGTGGTGGGAGAGTGTCGCGGAGCCGAGGCCCTCGACATGCTCCAGGCGATGAACACGGGGCACGACGGCTCGATGAGCACGCTCCACTCCAACAACCCCCGCGATGCGCTCAACCGGCTCGAAACGCTGGTTTTGCTCGCCGGGACCGAGCTGCCGTCGCGCGCCATCCGCAGCCAGATCGCGTCGGCGGTCAACGTCGTCGTTCAGACCGAGCGGCTCCGCGGCGGCGCGCGCAAGGTGGTCAGCGTGGCCGAGGTCACCGGCATGGCGGATGGCGAGATCACGATGCAGGAGCTGTTCGTCTACACGCAGACCGGCGTCACGCCCGACGGACGCGCGGTCGGCTACCACACGGCCACCGGTGTCAAGTCGGCATTCCTGAAGCACTTCCGCTCCAACGGGGTGGAGCTGCCGGACTCCATTTTCCAGCCGGCCACAGTGCCTCCGGCGAACAGGCAGTCGTGAGGCTGGACTGACGGGCATGGCGGACAAAGAGCTCGACGCATTGCCGGAAGCTCGACCCATGGGCGGCATACCGAACGCCGAGGTCCTCGACGCCGAGCTGCTGGCCGATTTCGGTCACCAGCTCCGCAACCAGCTGAACGCGATCCTCGGGGCCGCCGGCCTGCTTGCCATGTCTGCCGGATCGACCGAAGAGCGCGAGCTCGCCTCGATCGTCGAGCTCGGTGCGGAGCAGGTCGCCCGGCTCGTCGAAGACGTCCTCGACGCGGCAATGATCCAGGGTGGCGAGTTCGAGCTCGCGCTTCATCCCTTCGACGTGCGGTCGAGCGTCGAAAGTTGCCTCGGCCTTGTCTCTGAGCTCGCGGGTGCGAAGAACCTCGACCTGTCGTTCCGCGCGGAGCTCGACGTCCCGAGCGTGATCGTCGGGGACTCGAAGAGGCTCGAGCAGATCCTCCTGACGCTCCTCCACGGCGGCGTCGAGAGAACCTCGCGCGGCGGCGTCGGGGTGGAGCTCAGCAGCCAGCCGCAAGGCGAGCTGATGGGACTCAAGTTCAGCGTGCGCGACACAGGCAAGGGAATCCCGGCGCGAATCCTGCGGGGAGGCCTGGGCCAGGCTGCGGTTTCGCGCGTCGTCCTCGAGCCCGGCGACCGCCTCGCGGTCCTCAACCTCGCCACGTGCAAACGACTGGTGGAGATGATGGACGGGGAGCTGCGAGTCGACCAGGGCGGAGTCGAGGCCGGCCCGGACGCCGGCACGCTGTTCGAGTTCACGATCCTTGCCGAGGCGATGGCGGCCCCACTCGGAACGGCGCCGATCACGCTCGAGGCGATGAAGGTGCTGGTGGTTGCCGCCGACCCCACCGAACGCCGGGTCATGGCCCTGCAAGCCGAAACCTGGGGAGCCTCAGCAACGGTGGCGACGCCCGAGGAGGCCATCGCCCTGGTGCAGGCCGGGCGCCCGTTCGACATCGCTCTCGTCGAGCACCGCCGGCCCGAGATCGACGGCCTTGCTGTGTCAGCCTCGCTCCGCTCGCTTCGCGGGCCGGAGCAGCTTCCGATCGTGCTGATCGCCGCAGGGTCGCCGGGTGCCGAGGAGGCGGGCGCGGCCGACCGAGGCCTGGTGCAGGCGACGCTGACCAAGCCGGTCCCACCGCGCAAGCTGCACGACGTCATGGCTCAGGTCGGGGCGCCGGCCGCTGCCGTGCCGGTGCCCGTGGAAAGGGCGGCGCCAGGCGCTCTACACGTGCTGATCGCCGACGACAACTCCTTGAACCAGAACCTCCTGCGCCGCCTGGTCGGCAAGCTCGGCCACAAGGTCGACGTCGTCTCCAACGGACGCGAGGCGGTCGCGGCTGTGGCGCAGCAGCCGTATGACGCCGTCCTCATGGACGTCTTGATGCCCGAGATGGATGGCCTCGAGGCGGCCGAAGCGATCTGCCGCCGGTGGCCTCGCGGCACGCGGCCGCGCCTGATCGCACTCACGGCGATGGCGGGACCAGGAGACAAGGAGCGCTGCCTGAAGGCCGGCTTCGACGACTACATGAGCAAGCCGGTCCACCTCGAGGAGCTCGCGGAGGCGTTCAAGGTGGCGGCCGGCTGGCGAACCAACCCGTCAGGCTAGAGCCGCGCTCAGACCGCCTTGCGTGAGGAGCGCGCCTCGAGGAAGACGACGACGATGACGATCAGTCCGCCGAGCACCATGAGGCCGCCCAGTATCTCTCCGTCCTGTCCGTGCGGCTGCGTGATGATCTGGACCATCGCGGAGCCGAACACAAGGATGTAGCTCAAGCCGAGCAGGCGGACACGAGGCGCGACACGTTCGTTCTCGCCGCCTCTCCACGGCCGCTTGCCGATGATCAACAGGTATGCGCCGGTGAGGAGCGCGAGCGCTGCCAGGATGAGAGATATGAGCTGGATGAGGGCGACGGTCATCGGCTCAACGTCACCACCGTCTCCCTCGCATTGCGCCAGATACTAACGGTAGGGCCCGACGTTGGAGGGCCGCCGCCTCCGGCCACAACCCTCTCCTTCTTACAATCGTCACTCCAATGCCACGCACCGAGCCGATCAAGGCCGTCCGCGGTATGCGCGACCTCATGCCGCCGGAGCGTGCCCTGTGGCGGACGGTCGAGATCGCTGCTGCGCGGGTCGCGCGGTCTTTCGCGTACCAGGAGATCGTGACCCCGCTCATCGAGCACGCGGAGCTGATCGAGCGGGTCGGCGAGGACACCGATGCCGTGGCCAAAGAGCTCTACCGGTTCGACGATCGCGGCGGCCGGCACCTTGCCCTGCGGCCGGAGGCGACCGCGGGCGTCGTCCGCGCCTACTTCGAAGGCCACCTCGACCAGGGGCCCCAGCCGGCGCGACTCTTCCTGATGGGACCGATGTTCCGGTACAACCGCCCGCAAAAGGGTCGCTATCGCCAGTTCTTCCAGTTCGACGTGGAGGCGATCGGCGCCGAAAGTCCTGCCGTCGACGCGGAGGTGATCGAGCTCGCCGCGACATGGCTGCGCGATATCGGGCTCCGCGACCTGCGACTGGAGCTCAACTCTATCGGTGACGCCAGGTGCCGGCCCGCCTACCTCGAGCTGCTGCGGGCGTATTACCGGCCACTGAAGGCTGGGCTGCACGTCGACTGCCAGCGCCGGCTCGAGACGAACCCTCTGCTCCTCCTCGATTGCAAGGTCCCCCAATGCCAGCCGTTCAAAGCCGCGGCCCCACGCATCATCGACCACCTTTGCGACGAGTGCGCCGATGCATGGGCGACCGTGCGCCGCCTCCTCGATGCCGCGGGCATCGAATACCGGATCGAGCCTCACCTGGTGCGCGGACTGGACTACTACACGCGGACCGTCTTCGAGCTCTACCCGGCGCATGCCGCGGGATCCCAGGATGCGATAGGGGGTGGGGGACGGTACGACGGTCTGGCGCAGGCGGAAGGTTGGCCGCCGACCCCCGGGGTCGGGTTCGCCAGTGGATTGGACCGCGTGACCGAGCTGGTGCGGGCGAGCGGCGAGGAGGTGATCCCCGCGCCGGCCGCCGAGGTCGTGGTGCTTGCGGACGCCGGTCTGGAGGTGTCTGCCGCCGAGGTGGCCAGGTTCTGCCGAGCCGCTCGCTCGGTAGCGGTGGACTTTGAACCACGGAGTCTGCGGGCCAAGATGCGAGCAGCCGACAAGGTGGGAGCACGCTGGGTGGTGCTGCTCTCGGCGCCGCAGGCCGAGCGCCGCGTGGCGCAGCTCAAGGACATGGCCAGCGGGGACCAGTCGGAGGTGGCCTGGGCCGACCTCCCGGAGCGTCTGTTGTGAGCGGGTTCACGGCGCCCCACTGCGGTTCGATCCGGGCTTCGCACGAGGGCCGCGAGGTCGAGCTCTACGGCTGGGTGGCGCGGCGCCGCGACCACGGAGGCCTGATCTTCATCGACCTGCGCGACCGCTGGGGCGCAGTGCAAATCGTCTTCAACCCGACCAGGGCGCCTGAGGCGCATGCGGCGGCCGCAGACCTGCGCGCAGAGTTCGTGGTGCGCGCCAAGGGCGTGGTCGGCCGGCGTCCGGCGGGCTCCGAAAACCCGCGCATGGAGACCGGCGAGGTGGAGGTGGCGGCTTCTGAGCTCGAGGTCATCTCCAGGGCGAAGACGCCGCCGTTCCAGATCGACGACCAGGTCGACGCCGATGAGTCGCTCCGCCTGAAGTACCGGTATCTCGACCTGCGCCGGCCGCGCATGCAGCGCATCCTCGAGCTCCGCCATCGCGTGAACAAGATCATCCACGGCTATATGGATGAGCAGGAATTCATCGAGGTGGAGACTCCGCTACTCATCAAGACGACGCCGGAAGGAGCGCGTGACTTCGTGGTCCCATCGCGCTTGCATGAGGGGAAGTTCTACGCCCTACCGCAGTCACCGCAGACCCTGAAGCGGATCCTCATGGTCAGCGGTCTTGGCCGGTACTACCAGATCGCCAGGTGCCTGCGTGATGAGGACTTGCGAGCCGATCGCGCGCCGGAGTTCACGCAGCTCGATCTCGAGATGTCCTTCTGCACCGAGGAGGATGTCTTCACCCTGGTCGAGGGCTTGTTCGCTCGCATCTGGCGAGAGATCCTGAACGTCGAGATCCAGATTCCATTTCCGCGGATCGACATGCAGGAAGCGCTGCTGCGGTACGGGACCGACAAGCCCGACCTGAGATACGACCTCGAGATCTTCGACCTCGGCGACGTGCTGGGCGAGACGAAAGCGCAGGTGTTCCGCTCGGCCTTGGAGGCGGGGGGCGTGGTTCGTGGCATGGCCGTGCCAGGCGGCACAGCGATGCACCGGCGTGAGCTGGACGAGCTCGCCACCGTCGCAAAGGGCGCCGGAGGAAAGGGGCTGGCATGGCTCCCGGGGCCGTTGGACAAGTTCCTTTCCGACGCCGAGAGGACTGCCATCAACGAGCGCACGGGAGCCGGGGACGGCGACCTCGTCCTGCTGGTCGCCGACCGCAAGCGCCGGGCGGAGACGGTGATGGGATTGATCCGGCAGGAGGTGGCACGCCGGAGGGGCCTCATCAAAGAAGGCGAGTGGAAGTTCCTGTGGGTGTTTCCGATGTACCTCTTCAAGGAGGACGACGACGGGACTCTGACCTATGGGCATCATCCCTTCACCAGGCCTTACGAAGAGGACCTCGAGTTCGTCGATACGCGTCCATACGACGTGCGCGCCCACGCCTACGACCCCGTGTGCAACGGATACGAGCTCGCGAGCGGCAGCCTTCGAATCCACGAGCCTGAGCTGCAGGAACGCGTCTTCAAGCTCCTGGGCCTCGACGACCGAACGATCCGGGACCGCTTCGGTTTCCTCCTCGAGGCCTTTGAGCACGGCGTGCCACCGCATGGCGGCATCGCGCCAGGCATCGACCGCATCATCATGCTGCTGGCCGGCACCGACAACATTCGAGACGTCATCGCCTTCCCGAAGACGCAGACCATGCAAGACCTGATGCTGGACGCCCCGAGCGCCGTGGACCAGAAGCAGCTTGACGAGCTGCACATTCAGATCACGCCTTCCTCGAAGCCCTCCCGGTAAAATTGCTTTGCTCCCGAAGGGGCGCGGGTGAAAGTGCGCGTTGCCCAACAGTCGATCGTTAGGGACCCCGGAGTCCGGATAGCCGACCAAAAGCCCGCTCGACGGGACTTGGAGAGCCAAGGCAGGGGACCCACCTGAGCTCGCTCAGGACAACCCACCCCCGCGTCCTGGAGGGAGCCACTTGGCGCTCTTGAATCTCGTCCCGCCAGGCCTCGTCGTGGCGGTCCTGGCCATCCTCGTCCTTTCGCAGCTCTTCTATGCCCTGCTGCCGTACAGGCGGCGGGCCTACGTGCCGATCCTCGTGATGACGGCCGCCGGCTTCGTGCTGGGACAGCTGTGGGACTACCTGGGATTGCCCTCGTGGCGGCTGGGCCAGGCGAATATGGCGCCGGCCATCCCCTTCGCGCTGCTCCTCCAGCCCCTGGCGCGATTCGTGCCCCGAGCACGCCGCCAGGCCAAAGACCAAAGCGAGCCCAAGGAAGCCGCTGAGCCCAAAGACGCCAAGAGCGGCACCGAGCCGCACATTTAACATTGCGTTGTTGCGTTGTTTGCCGGCCCAGGTAAGGGGGTATCCACCAATTGCAGAACTTCATGTGGCTCGCATTCGGGGTCGCCGCCCTCCTGGTGGCGCTCGCCCTGGCCGCCGTCCTGTTTCGGCTGCGGGGGACCCTGGGAGCCGTTGAGGAGCTGCTCGTCACGACCAACGAGGAGTTGAAGGAGACGCTACCCGAGGTGAGACAGACGATCGGCAACGTGAACGACATCACAGCGGGAGTTAACGTCGGCCTGCGCGCGGCGGGCGGCGGAGCGTCGTCGGTCGGGCACGGGCTGAAAGCGGCGGCACACGGATTGAGGGTTGCGGGCAGGAGCCTGGTTCGCTCGGTATTAGGAGGTTAGCGATGGCTGAAGAGAACGGCGGCGGTGGTGGCGGCTTCGGATGGTTCATTCTCGGTGGCCTGGTCGGACTGGCCGTCGGTGCGTACATCGCCTCCGGCCCGGGTCGTGGCCAGGTGGACAACCTGCGAAGCAAGACGATCGAGCTCGGCGGCAGCCAGCCCGTGCAGAGAGCCAGGCAGGCGGCGCAGCGGGCGCGCGAGGCGGTGACCGATCCGGAAAACCCGGTCGGCAAGGCCATCCAGGACGGCGTCGCGGCCGCGAAGCGCCGGCGCGAGGAGCTGGAGGCCGCCGCGGCACGCAAGATCCAGTCGGTGACCAACGGCGAAGACGGCAAGAAGGGATCCGAAGCATAGTGTCCAGCTCCGGAGGACACTAAGTTGGCGAAGCGCGATCTGGCAGAGCTCACGATCCCTGCCTCGGCGGACTTCATCCCCGTCGCCAAGCGCGTGGCCACGACGCTGGGTAGCCAGCTGGGTCTGAGCATCGTCGACCTCGACGAGCTGACGATCGCCCTCACGCAGGCATGCGACAGTGCGATCGAGGCGGCGAGCGACCTCGACGGTCACGCACATCTCAAGCTGACCTACTTCGCCACCAACCGGGCGCTCGTAGTGGACGTCGACCTTGTGCCGTCGGCGAGCCAGGCGCTGCCGGCGCCGAGGCCGCACGCGGAGGCGGACGCCGAGCTGCAAAGGCTCGCCTACGAGATGATTCGCTGCTTCGTGGACGACTTCCGTCCCCTTGTCGAGCCTCGAACGGGGCACGTGCGGTACCGGATGGTCAAGTACCTCGCAGGCTGATGGCGCGGGTGAGGACTGAGGTCCTCCCCCGCGGAACCCCCTCCTGGGGCTCCACGCAACGATGGGAGGCGTTTTGAAGTGCGACGCTTGGGTGACGGCCGGAGTAAATCCGGCCTGCAAGCCACGCTGTTCTCGAATTAATTAGGTGGCTTCGACGCCTCGACCCTCCCGCGAGGAGCTGCGGGCGCTCCATCGCCGTTACAAGGAGACCACGGACCCCGCGGAGCGCGACCGCATTCGCGCCCAGCTGGTGGACGCTTACCACGACTTCGTCTACTTCCTTGCGCGCAAGTTCCAGAACCGTGGCGAACCGCTCGACGACCTCGTCCAGGTCGGCTACCTCGGGCTGATCAAGGCCATCGAACGGTTTGACCCTGACCTCGGTTTCGAGTTCACCACCTTCGCCACCCTGACGGTCGCCGGCGAGATCAAGCGCCATTTCCGCGACAAAGGCACCGCCATCCGCTTTCCACGGCGCCTGCAGGAGCTGCACCAATCAGTGGTGCGCGTCAACGAGGAGATGAAGAATCAGCTCGGCCGGGAGCCGACGGTGTCGGAGCTGGCCGAGCGCCTCAGCGTGACGCCGGAGGACGTGATGGAGGCGATCGAGATGGGGCCGGCATACGTGCCGCTGTCTCTCGATCAGCCCATCGGCTCGGCGGACGGCCAGGAGGGCCGCGCGGTGGCGGAGCAGATCGGCGGTGTCGATCCAGAGCTCGATCGCGTCGAGATGCGCGATCTTCTCGATCGGGCTATGGTGCACCTCACCCCGCGCGAGCGAGCGATCATGGCCATGAGGTTCTACGAGCAAATGTCGCAGTCGGAGATCGCAAGGCGCCTGGGCATCAGCCAGATGCACGTGTCGCGTCTGCAGCGGGCCGCACTGGAGCAGCTGCGCAAGTACGTTCCGCAAGATTCGAGCTGAACGCTTCCACGAATGCCGCTTCTTGAATCGCGGGCCCCGTCAGAGCCCATCGCCCTGTTCCGCCGGTGGTATCGGGAGGCGGAGCGCGCCGGGGCAGTGCAACCGGACGCGATGACGCTGGCGACGGCCGGCCCCGGTTGCACCCCGTCCGCGCGCATGGTGCTTTTCAAAGGCATTGAGGAAGGCGCATTCCTCTTCTTCTCCAACTACGACAGCCGCAAGGGCCGCGACCTGGCGGCGAACAAGCGCGCAGCGCTCGTCTTCTACTGGTCGGTGACTCGTCACCAGGTGAGGGTCTCGGGCACCGTCAGCCGGCTCAGTCGCGCCGCGTCATTGGCCTACTTCCACAGCCGCCCACGTGGCGCGCAGCTGTCGGCGCTTGCCTCGAGGCAAAGCCGTGTCGTCGCCTCGCGCGCGGTGCTCGAGCGGGCGGTGGCGGACCTCGATCGGCGTCACCCCGACAAGGTGCCGCTGCCCGGCGATTGGGGCGGGTACGCTCTGCGCCCATCGTGGATCGAGTTCTGGGAGAACCGCACCGACCGTTTGCACGACCGGCTGCGCTACGTTCGCGTGCGGGGAGGCGATTGGCGGGCGGAGCGCCTCGCGCCGTAAGCTAGTTCGGCCCCGACATGACCGGGAACGAGATCCGCAGACGTTTTCTAGAGCATTTCGCGAGCCGGGAGCATCTGGTCCTGCCCAGCGCGCCGCTGGTGCCGCGCGGGGACCCGAGCACGCTCTTCATCTCGGCCGGAATGCAACCGCTTCAGCCCTACTACCAGGGCTTTAGCCGGCCGCCCGCGCCCAGGCTCGCCAGCTGCCAGAAGTGCCTGCGCACCGGCGACATCGACGAGGTGGGGAGGACCGATCGGCACAACACGTTCTTCGAGATGCTTGGCAATTTCACGCCGACCGGCGCGTACTTCAAGGAGACCGCGATCCCGCTTGCGTGGGAGCTGGTGACTGGCGGGTTCGAGATGCCGGCGGACCGGCTCCGCGTGACGATCCATCCAACCGACGACGAGGCACATGAGATCTGGACACAGCGAACCGGCGTCCCGGCAGATCACGTCACGCGGCTCGCCGACAACTGGTGGGGGCTCGGACGCGGACCGTGCGGACCCGACTCCGAGATCTGGTGGGACCGCGGACGCGAGGCGGGCTGCGGCCGGCCGGACTGCGTGCCCGAGCACTGCGAGCGCTTCACCGAGTTCTGGAACCTGGTGTTTCCCCAGTACGACCAGCAGGAGGACGGGACCCTGGTCCCGCTAGCCCACCCGGCGATCGACACGGGGATGGGGCTGGAGCGGATCAGCTACATCCTGCAGGGCAAGACCAACGTTTTCGAAACCGACCTCCTGGCGCCGATCATCGACAAGATCCGTTACTTGTCAGAAAAGCAGGTGACGCTTTCGGAGCGCATCGTGGCCGACCACGTTCGCGCCGCCTGCTTCGTGATGTTGGAGCGCATCACTCCAAGCAACGAGGGGCGCGGCTACGTGCTTCGGCGGCTGATCCGCCGAGCGACGGTTCATGCGCGGCGTCTCAACATGCAGTCCAATCTGGGTGACCTGGTCGGCGACGTCGTCGAGGTGATGGGCTCTCCATACCCTGAGCTGCGCGAGCAGGAATCGGTGATCCGAGCCGGCATCAACTCCGAAGAAGAGCGATTTCAACGCACCCTCGAGCAGGGAATGGAGTTGTTCGAGCGCGTCGCCGCGAAGCACGGGCACACCATCCCCGGCACCGAGGCTTTCAAGCTGCACGACACCTTCGGGGTCCCGATCGACCTCACGCGGGAGCTTGCCCAGGAGCGCGGTATCCAGGTCGACGAGGAAGGATTTCGGGCCGCGATGGCCGGTCAGCGGGAGAGGTCGCGGGGCACCATGACGCAGCACCTGGCCGCGGCCAAGGACCTCCCGAAAACCGACTTCACCGGATTCGACGAGCTCGTCACCGAGAGCAACGTGGCGGCCATTCGCAAGGACGGCAAGGCCGCGGACGCTGCGGTCGAGGGCGACCTCGTCGAGGTCTTTCTGGAGCGCTCTCCTTTCTATGGGGAGTCCGGCGGCCAGGTCGGCGACACCGGAACGATCAACACCGCGAGCGGGCGCGTGCGGGTCGAGGACACGCAGAAGCCAGCCGATGGAATCATCGCTCACCTCGGCACGGTGGTCACCGGCGAGGTTCGCGTCGGCGACAAGGCGACTGCGGCCGTGGACTCCGGCCGTCGACGCCAGATCGCACGCCACCACTCGGCCACGCATCTACTCCACAGGGCGCTCCGCGAGACGATCGGCGAAAACGTGATGCAGAAGGGCTCGTGGGTTGGGCCGGACCACACCACCTTCGACATCCCGCTCAACCGAGCGGTGACCAAAGATGAGCTGGCTCGCGTCAACCGCCGCGTGATGGAAAAGGTGCGCGAGGCGCTGCCGTTCCACGAACGCCGGATGCCATACAAGGAGGCTGTCGCCGAAGGGGCGATGCACCTGTTCGAGGAAAAGTACGGCGATGTCGTCCGCGTCGTGTGCTTCGGTGATTGGACCTGCGAGCTGTGCGGCGGCACCCACGTCACGAACAGCGCGGACATCGGGACAGCGGTGATCGTCTCCGAGTCCAGCATCGGCTCTGGTCTGCGGCGCATCGAAATGGTTGTGGGCGAGGCCGCCGACGACCTGGTGCGTGGCGATCGGGAGCTGCTCGCCGAGCTCGCTCGCGAGCTCAAGGTCAGCCCGCAGCAGCTAACCGAACGCGTGCAGGCGCTGCGGGCTCAGCTCAAAGATGCAGAACGAGAGCGCGAGAAGCTGCGCGAGCAGGTTCGGAATGCGCGCGTCGGAGGCGGGGACGGGGCGCGGGCGGCCGCTGTCGTGAAGCACGGCCGGGTGGCCTATGTGACCGAAACCGTCGACGCCTCTAACCTTGACGAGTTGAAGGCGTATGCAGATCGCTACCTCGAGGTTGTGAAGTCCGGCATCGTAACCGTTGTCGGCGGCGGCATGTTTGTCATCAAGGTGTCCAATGATCTCGCCCCCGAATACGATGCCAACCGGCTGAAGGCCTTCTTCGGCACTGGCGGAGGCAGGCCACAGCTGGTCAGCGGCAAGCTGACAGTACCTCCGGGCGAGGCCTTCGAGCGCCTCGAAGAGGCATTGCGGTGACCAAGTTCAAGTTCCTGCGCAAGCGGAGCGACTACTACAGGCACTTCACTGTGCTCGACATCGGCACCGACCTGATCAAAGTGCTTGTGGTGCGGCGCGACGGCGCCGATGGCGAGGTGTTGGGCGTTGGCCGGGAGCCGCAGGCCCCTGCAGCGATGTCGGGTGGAGCCATCGCCGACCTGGAGTCCGTGATCCAATCGTGCAACCGCGCGCTCGAAGCTGCGGAGGACATGGCGAAGACCGTCCCCGGCCAGGTTGTCATCGGGATCGCCGGGGAGCTGATCAAGGGCTTCTCGTCGACCATCGCTTATCCGCGCGAGAACCCCACGGCGCGCGTGCGCTCGGGTGAGATCTCGACGATGCTGCAGATGGTGCAGCGCCGAGCCCTCCGCGAGGCGCAACACCTGCTCGAGCTCGAGCGCAGCTACGGCCAGCTCGAAGCGCGGCTGGTGCACTCGTCGATCACCAACGTGAGGGTCGACGGCTACCCGGTCACCAACCCTGTCGGCTTCACGGGCAAGAACCTCGAGGTGACTGTCTTCAACACGTTCGCTCCGATGACCCACATCGACGCCATCGACACCGTGGTGCGAGAGCTCGACCTCGAGCTGGCCGGCGCTGTCGCGCAGCCCTACGCTCTCGCGCGCGCGTGCGCAAGCGAGGAGACGTGGGCCGAGGGCGGCATCTTCGTCGACGTCGGTGGCGGCACGACAGACGTAGCGCTCATCCGCGACGGCGGAGTCGAAGGCACCCGCATGTTCAACCTGGGCGGCCGGGCGTTCACGCGGCGGCTGGCGCTGGCTTTCGGGCTCAGCTATGAAGAGGCCGAGGCGCGCAAGCTCCGGCACTCCGAAGGCCTGCTGTCCGCCGAGCAGCATCGCCAGGTCTCCGAGCTGTTGAGCGCTGATGCCGAGGTCCTGCTGCAGGGTCTCGCGCTCAGCGTGAAGGAGCTCTCACGTGGGGAGCGGCTCCCAACGAGCATCTATCTGTGTGGGGGCGGCAGCCTCCTCCCGGAGCTCACGCTCGAGATGGTCAAGAACAATTGGGCGGCTGGGCTGCCTTTCCCGAAGGAGCCTCGAATCAGGCACCTCGTGCCGCCGGACGTGCGAAATGTGACCGACTCCACGGGCCAGCTTTCGAGCCCGCAGGACATCGCCCCGATGGGACTTGCCAACCATGCGTTGCGGACCGAAGCGGAGGAGCGTGACAACGTCAACACCGTCATGCGCCGGGTCCTAAGCGCTATAAAGGTCTGAGCGGACCCTCCAGGAGATTTGTAAACGCCATGGCTACGAACCCGATTTACGTCGAAACCGAGGAAGAGATTCCGGAGATCGTCGAGCGCATTCGACGTTCGAGCGGTGACGACACGATGCTCGTGCTGCCGATCCGCTCGCGGATCGGGCAGAGCCGTTTCAACTTCCAGCTGCTCCGGAACTATGCGTCGCGGATGGGCAAGAGGGTGACTGTCGTTTGCGACGACCCCGCCGTCCAGAGGATGGCTTCCGAGAGCGGGTTCGCGGTCTTCGGCGCGGTCAGTCAGCAGGGCGAAGGCATCCCTTCGGAGCCCGAGACCGCCCCACCGCCGAAACCGTGGTGGAAGAGCGGACGGACCACACCGGCAACGCACATCGGCGTGGCGGCGCCGCCCAAGCTCCTCACCAAGAGCGCGACCGAGCTGAGGCCTGGGCGGTTCCTCCTCTACGTCGCGGCGGCGACCCTCCTGGCGGTCGGACTGTTCGCCATCCTCCTTTACGTGCCATCTGCGTCCGTGACGCTCGTCGCTCAGGCTCAGCCTTTCTCGCAGAAGGCGATCGAGATCCAGGCGCAGCCTGGCAAGGCGCCAATCCGGGTGCGCGCCGACGTCGTCTCCCGCCAGAATTCACAGAACTTCAAGACGACGGGCCTCGTCCGAGTGCTGCTCGCGCCCGCCACTGGAATCGTCGTGTACACCAACACCATGAGCCAACCTCGATGCCCTCACGTCGGGTGCGACTCGCCAGGCTTGATCCTGCTCAGGGGCCAGCGTCTGCTGAACACTGACGGCCTCACCTTCGCGCAATCGACGGGTAACACCCTGGTCCCATGGGGTGGGTCTGCGAAGGCAAGCGTGATCGCGGTCCAGCCTGGAAAGGCCGGCAACGTGGGCAACGACACGATAACCAGCATCGATCAGAACCCGTATCCATGCCCGCCGGCCAACGACTGCCTCAGCGTGACCAACCCACAGGCGACCGGTGGTGGCGCCGACGCCTCGTCGACGCCAGTGATGACCGTCGCCGACTTCGATGCCGCACGCGCCGTCCTGGAGCAGGAGCTGAGGCAGGCAATCGCGCAGCAGATTTCGGCGGCCGGCAAGTCGACCGAAAAGCTCAGCGAGACCCTCATCTACGGGGCGCCGCTGTTCAGCACCGATCATCAGGCGCCCGACCATGTCGCCAGCTTCAACGGGACCATGACGCTGCAGGGAGAGGGAGACTTCTATGTCGCCGCCGATGTCCACAAGGCGTTCGAGACCTACCTGGCTCAGCGCGTCCCGAACAACCAGCAGCTGCTCACCGACAGCCCGGTGCAGGTCGACTACCGAATTCTCAGCGCGACGAAGGGCGGCTTCCTGACTTTCGTCGGCGATGCCTCCGCATTTGTGGCTCCCAAGCTGGACATGGACAAGATCCGTTCGCAGGTGGTAGGCCGCCCCCTCTCGCAGGCCAGGTTCTACCTGCAGGGCTTGAACGTTCGGTCGGTGAACATCAAGGAGCAACCGATAGCCCTGCCGCTGATGCCCCTGCTCGCCGGGCGTATCTCCATCCACTACCAGGTCGATCCGGCGGCGGTGCCGTCTCTCGCCACGCCTACCGTCTCCCCGTCGCCCGGCGCGTCGCCCTGAGGATCCTCGCCGTCGACCCGGGATCGAAACGCGTGGGCCTCGCGCTCAGCGACCCCACGGCCACCATCGCGCAGGCGCTCACCACGGTTCCCGCCGAGCCGGCCGCCACGCTTCCGGCGCGACTCACCCAGATCGCGCGCGCGCACGAGGCGGCGCGCATCGTGGTCGGCCTGCCCCGGCGGCTCGACGGTTCGCGCGGCCCTGAGGCGGTCGCCGCCCAGGACCTGGCCAATGCGATACGGAAGGAATCCGGCCTTCCGGTTGAGCTGGTCGACGAGCGCCTGACCACGGTGGCGGCGGAGCGTTCCCTCATCGCGGGAGGCGTCCGGCGGGAGAAGAGGCGGCTCACAGTGGATCGTGTCGCGGCGACTCTGATGCTCCAGGCCCATCTGGATCGGCGTCGTGCCGGCTGACGAACCAAGGGGGGACGACGGCCCTTCGGAAAAGGACCCGACTCACCCCATCACCCTGATCGACGAGAACGGCCGGGAGCGCCAGTTTCAACTTCACGACGCGTTCGATCACGAGGGCGCCGTCTACTACCTCGTCGAGAACATCGACGATCCGTCTCAGGTGCTCCTGCTGCGTGAGGCGGGCGGCGCCCTGGAGACGGTGGAGGGGGAGGAGTTCCAGCGGGTCATCGCCGCGCTGGAAGAGGACACGGTCGAATGAAACGGCTGGCGGCGGTGATCGTCGTGATCGCTCTCTTTGGGTTCGGGACCTCGCGCGGGTACGACTGGTGGAACACGAGCGTCTACACGCCTGTCTCCTCGACCAGCCAGCCTGTGGTGTTCCAGATCGCGTCGGGCGAGGTCCCGAGCGAGGTCCGCGACGACCTGTACGCGCAGCACCTGATCAAGGACCGGAACGCGTTCGACCTCTACCTGCGGTTTACCGGGGCGGGGTCGAGCTTCGAGGCCGGCTCGTTCCTGCTGAACCGTAACCTGACCATGGCCCAGATCATCGACGCGCTCCAACATGGCAAATCGACCCAGGTGACGGTCAGGATCCCTGAAGGGTTTCCGTTACGGGAACAGGCCAAGTTCGTCGAGAAGTCGGGGATGGGATCGGCGTCCGAATATCTCACCATCGCCGCCGAGCCCTCGTGGTCGGCGCAGTACAGCTTCCTTGCCTCCCGGCCGGCGAAAGCGAATCCGCCGCTGGAGGGCTACCTGTTCCCGGACACGTACCAGGTCGACCCTGGCGATGTGCGCGGTCTCATCAAGGCGCAGCTCGACCAGTTCGGTAACGTGTTCAGCGCCGACCTGCGCGCGCAGATCGCCAAGGCCACGGCGAACCGGCCGGCCGAGACTGTGGAGTCGATGGTGATCCTCGCCTCGATGGTGGATCGCGAGGCCAACACGAGCACGGACCGCGGCAACGTTTGCAGCGTCTACTACAACCGCCTGAAGCTGGGGATGGCGCTCGGTGTCGACGCCACGTTGCTGTACGCGCTGGGTCGCCTGACGCCGGAACCCACCGCGGCCGAGCTGAGCCTCAACTCTCCGTACAACACGCGCAAGCACACCGGCCTGCCCCCAGGTCCCATCAGCAACCCCGGCAAGGCCGCGCTGCTGGCTTGCATCAGCCCACCGCGCACGAACTACCTCTACTACTTCACCGATCGAGCGGGGGTCACCCATTTCGAGGCCAATCAGCAGGACTTCGAGCGCGACATCCAGACCTACGGGTTGAGCGGAAGCTGAAGGTCTACCTCCTCGGCCACAACATCGCCTACTCGCGCAGCCCGGCGATGCACAACGCCGCCTTCGCCGCGGTCGGCCTCGACTGGACGTACGAGCTCCTCGACGTCCCGTCAGGTGAGCTGTCTGCGGCGGTCGAGCGTTTGAGAGGACCCGACGTGGCAGGG
>JBGOTG010000023.1:0-17955 GCA_041476405.1 Candidatus Dormibacteraceae bacterium
AGATGGATGCGCCGACAGGGCCAATATTCAAGTGGGACGAAAAATCCACGTACGTGCACGAGCCGCCGTACTTCGAAGACTTCGGGCCGGACCCGAAACCTCTTACCGACATCGAAGGCGCGCGCACACTTGCAGTCCTAGGCGACTCGGTGACCACAGACCACATCTCACCCGCAGGCGCCATACCTCCCGATAGCCCGGCCGGCAAGTACCTCATCGAGCACGGCGTCGAGCGACCGGACTTCAACAGCTTCGGAGCGCGGCGCGGCAACCACGAGGTGATGGTGCGCGGGACGTTCGGCAACATCAGGCTGCGCAACAAGCTTGTGGCGCGCGAGGGCTACTGGACTGTGCACCTGCCGGGTGGCCAGGAGACAACCATCTACGAAGCGTCGGAACGGTACAGATCCGAAGGCGTGCCGCTGATCGTGATCGCGGGCAAGGAGTACGGCTCCGGTTCATCGCGCGACTGGGCCGCCAAGGGCCCGCTCCTGCTCGGCGTGCGAGCGGTCATCGCGGAGAGCCTGGAGCGGATCCACCGGTCCAACCTGGTGGGCATGGGCATCCTGCCGCTCGAGTTCATGCATGGCGAGAACCTGGGCTCGCTCGGGCTGAGCGGCCAGGAGCGCTTCACCATCCGCGGGCTCGCGGGCCTGGAGCCGGGCCAGACCGTCGAGGTGGAAGCGGAGGCCGACGACGGCGAGAAGACAGTCTTCAAGACCCACTCACGGGTCGACAATGACACCGAGGCCGGGTACATGCACCAGGGCGGCGTCTTGCCGCTCGTGCTCCGCCAGCTGATGGCAAAGAGCTAGCACCGCCGCCGCCTGAACCGAGCCGCCCGGCTCGGGTATAAGCCGCCTCGCCGGTTCGGATCGGGAGCCGTCGCTCGTGGCCGCACTCGGGACACTCGTACAGACCGACCACGGTGTCTGGCTGGGACGAGTCCGAGTGCATGGTCCGCAGTCTCATCGGCACCACCGACTCGTGGCGGTCACAGGCCGGGGCGTCCTCGTAAGTCATGACGTGAGATTACGCACTGCGTCGTGAAGGGCCTAGTGCCTCCCCCACAATACATTAAGAAGATTGCTTGTCCTCCGTCCACACACTAAGCTCCACTCATGACGGTTCGGAAGGTCCTGGCCGATGCCCTGGCTGAGCCCAAGCCCACGGTTCGTGAGGCGATGCGGTTCGGCGCCTTCGCGAAGGTCAAGCTGGTGGCCGGCGCGGAGGGTCTCGACAGAGCCGTCGAATGGGTGCGTTCGATGGAGACGCCGGAGGTCCAGCCCAGGGCGGGCGACCTCATGTTCACCACGGGCTTCCCGATCAAGGACGACCGCGAGGCCCAGATCAGGCTGATCGAGCGCATCGCCGACTCGGGAGGCGCCGGACTCGTGGTCAGGCCGCACCCGTACCTCCGCCAGCTGCCTCCGGAGATGGTCAGCGAAGCAGACCGCCTGAACGTCCCGCTGTTCACCGTGGGACCCGACGTCCAGCTCATCGACCTCATGACGCCGCTCCTGGAACGGATCATCAACGCGGAGCACTGGCGCCTCAAGCGGTCCATCGACATCCACCGCCGCTTCACCGAGCTCGTCCTGGACGGCAAGGGGGTGAAGGAGATCTGCGCGACGCTCGCCGAGCTGCTCGAAAGCGCCGTCGTGATCGAGGATGCCAGCTTCCACCTGCTCGCCCACGCGGGAGGCGCCGGCGACCCCCACAGGAAGGAGACCATCCAGCGGCAGGGCACCCCACAAAGGGTCCTGTTCGACCCGCAGATCCAGCGGATGCTGCGGGAGGTCGAGGCCAAACGCGGGCCGGTCAAAGTACCCGCCTTCCCCCACGTCGGGATGTCGCGAGAGCGCCTCCTCGCCCCCATCCTGGCCGCCAACCAGGTCCTCGGCTACATCTCGGTCCTCGATCACCCTCCGCACAACGAGGAGCTCGCCTTCATGGCCATCGAGCAGGCGGCCCTGGTGCTGGCGCTCGCGATCGCCAAGGAGCGAGAGCTGTCCGAGGTCGAGGGCCGGGTGCGCGGGGAGTTCCTGGAGGACCTCCTCCACGGAACCTATGGCGAAGAGGCCGCCGCCCAGCGCAGGGCCCGACACCTCGGCTATCCGCTGCACGGCAACCACATCGTGATGCTCGTCGACATCGACGACTTCCGCGGCTACATCGGCTCGCGGCAGGTGTCGGAGGACGCGATCCAAGCCCTGAAGCGCGAATTCCTGCGCCGCGTCACAGGGGTCGTACGCTCCGGCTATCCGCGGGCGCTCGTCCAGGGTCGCTCGGATAGCGTGGCCTCGCTCCTCCCGGTCGGCACGGAGCCTGGCGACTACCAGGCACGCGGCCACGCGATCGGGCTGCAGATCCGGCAGAACATCGCCGACTGGAAACCTGGTTTCACCGTCTCGGTCGGGTTCAGTGGGCCGGCCGAGGCGCCCGCCGGCCTGGCGGCCGCACAGCGCGAGGTCATCGCGGTCATGGATTCCCTGGCTCGATTCAAGCGGTGGGGCCAGGTCGTGGCGGTGCCGGAGCTCGGTCTCACGGGCCTCCTGGCCGCGGTGACCGACGAGCGTCTGGTGGACTACAGCCGCCGGCACCTCGGCCCCCTGATGGAGCACGACACCGCACGCAAGGGGAGCCTGGTGCCGACCCTGCGCGCTTACCTGGAGACCGGCGAGCAGCAGGAGGCGGCCAAGCGCTTGCGGGTGCATCCGAACACGCTTCGCTACCGCCTCGATCGCATCCGCGAGATCAGCGGTGTCGACCTCGAGGACCCCGAGACGCGCCTCAACATGGCTGTCGCGCTTCGGGTGCAGGCTCTCCTCGGGTTCTGAAACGCATGTGACGTCCGCACCAACGAATCCCGTTAGGTTTTGTCGATAGCGCACTAGCCCGGTCGTCTGTCTGAGGGTAGGCTTCTGACCAGTGCCCCCAGCGCTCCGACCATCACGCCTTGCCTGGCCGGGGGACCTTCCCCGGGCGCGCGCAGCCTGCGGCATGGGCTTCGTCGCCACTCCCGACCTCTGCCACGAAGCGGTATCCCTCGGAGCCCTGGCCCTGGCGCGTCTGGCCCACCGCGGAGGCCTCGACGCGGATGGCAAGAGCGGAGACGGGGCGGGCCTGCTGCTGCAGGTGCCGCACCGCCTGCTCGGGGGAGAGCTCGCGGTCGCGGTGCTCTTCGAGTGGGACCAGCGGGCGCGCGCGGTCGTCGCCGATGCCATCGCCGAGAGCGGGCTGCGGCTGATCGCATGGCGCGCGGTGCCCGTCGACCCCTCCAGCCTGGGCGAGCGCGCGCGCGACACCCGCCCGGCGATCTGGCATGGGCTCGTCGAGGAGCCCGACCTCGAGCCCGACGAGTGGGAGCACCGGCTGTATCTCGCACGCCGGCGCGCCGAGAAACGAGCGGTCGACGACGGGGTGAGCATGTACCTGCCGTCGTGCTCGAGCAGGACTGTCGTCTACAAGGGCCTGATGGCGGGCACGCGCCTCGCCGACTTCTACCTCGACCTGCGCGACCCTGACTGCGAGAGCCGTCTCGCGGTCTTCCACCAGCGCTACTCCACCAACACGATGCCCGACTGGCGCCTGGCGCAGCCGTTCCGGATGCTGGCGCACAACGGCGAGATCAACACCATCACGGGCAACCGCGCATGGATGAGGGCGCGTGAGGCGGAGCTCGAGCCGGAGGAGCGTGGCGTCGTCTGGCCCGAAGGCTCCGACTCCGCCTCTCTCGACAACGCTCTCGAGCTCCTGGTGCGGCGGGGTTGGGAGGTCTCGGAAGCGTTGATGAGCCTGGTCCCCGACGCCTGGGAAGGACGAGGCGACCTCGCCTCGGCGGTTCGCGACTTCTACCGTTATCAGTCCATCCGGTTCGAGCCGTGGGACGGGCCTGCCGCCCTCGCGTTCAGCGACGGCGTGGTCGTGGGCGCGGCGCTCGACCGCAACGGCCTGCGGCCGCTGCGGTGGCAGCGCACCAAGGACGGTCTCGTGGCCGCGGCTTCCGAGGCGGGCGTGGTGACGATGGCGCCGGAAGACGTGGTGGAGCGCGGACGTCTCGGTCCGGGCCAGATGATCCTCGTCGACACACGCGACGGATCGCTGCTGCGCGACGCCGACGCGAAGGAGCGCGCCGCGGCGCGGCACGATTACGGCCTCCTCGCGGACCGCGTGCTCGTCCCGGTCGAGCGGCACCACATAGAGGTCGAGGCGCCGGACGACATCCCTGCGCAGCAGCGGCTGCACGGGTGGGGCGCGGAGGACGTGAAGTTCGTCGTCGAGGCGATGGCGGAGTCGGGCGCCGAGCCCGTCTATTCGATGGGCGACGACATCCCGATCGCCGCGCTCGGACGCACCCCTCGCCGCGTGTACGGCTACCTGCGCCAACGTTTCGCGCAGGTGACCAACCCGGCCATCGACCCGCTGAGGGAGAAGGCCGTCATGTCGCTCCGCGTGCTGCTCGGCGAGCGGCGCGGCACGCTCGAGCCCGAAGGCGGCGCGGACCGAGAGCTCAGGCGCAGCCACCATCCCGCAGTGCCCGGCACGAGGCGTCTGCTGGAGCTGGAGTCTCCGGTGCTGGGCGCCGCCGAGCTGGCTCGCGTGCTGGAAGGGGCCACAGTCCTCGACGCGACCTGCGCTCCTGGCGAGACCCTGAGCGACGCATTGAACAGGCTCTGCCGCGAGGCGGACGAGGTCGATGGGGTCCTCGCACTCAGCGACCGGCGCGCCAGCGCGCAGCGATGGCCGATCCCGATGGCGCTGGCGGCCGGGGCGCTGCACGAGCACCTCCTGGCGCGAGGCGATCGGATGACAAAGGACGTCGTGGCGATCGCCGGCGACGTGGTCGACGTCCACGACGTCGCGTGCCTCATCACGATCGGCGTCACCGCCGTGCATCCCTACCTCGCGCTCGCCACGGCAAGCGCCGGGAGCGCGCGGGGCGCATCAGGTGAAACCCGCTATCGCAAGGC
Organism: Candidatus Dormibacteraceae bacterium; assembly: GCA_041476405.1. Classification (GTDB taxonomy): domain Bacteria; phylum Chloroflexota; class Dormibacteria; order Dormibacterales; family Dormibacteraceae; genus Palsa-872. The sequence continues at coordinate 4,974 of JBGOTG010000023.1, forward strand.
GTTGGACGCGGGGCTGCTCAAGGTCATGGCGAAGATGGGCATCTCGTGCGTGGCAAGCTACCGCGGCGCGCAGGTCATCGAGGCGCTCGGCCTGGGGGCCGAGGTGATGGAGCGATGCTTCCCGGCAGTGCCGTCGCACATCGGCGGCGCCGACCTTTCCGACATCGAGCGCATCATCCACTCGCGCCCGGCGACGGGCGTGGAGGCCGTGCCGGACCACGGCCGCGTCCGCTTCCGTAAGGCGGGCGAGCACCACGCCTACAACCCGCTCGCGGTCCGCACTGCGCAGAGGGCAGCGCAGACCGGCGACCAGGACGCATACCGCGAATGGCGGCGCCTGTCGAGCATGGGCGAGCCGCAGACCCTGCGGGAGCTGCTGCAGCTCAAGGAAGCGGGGACAGCGCTGCCCCTCGAGGACGTCGAGCCGGCGGCCGAGATCGTCAAGCGCTTCGTCAGCACCGCCATGTCTCTTGGCGCGCTCTCGCCCGAGGCTCACGAGGCGCTGGCGATCGCGATGAACCAGATCGGCGCGCGCTCGAACTCCGGCGAGGGCGGGGAGGACCCGATGACCTACGACGACGCGGACGGCGGGCGCCGCGACAACCGGGTCAAGCAGGTGGCCTCCGCGCGGTTCGGCGTGACACCCCGCTACCTGAAGCGGGCTGACGAGCTGGAGATCAAGATAGCCCAGGGCTCGAAGCCCGGCGAAGGCGGTCAGCTGCCAGGCGTGAAGGTGACGAGCCTCATCGCGCGCCTGCGTCATGCGCAGCCCGGAATGCAGCTGATCTCGCCTCCGCCTCACCACGACATCTACTCGATCGAGGACCTGGCCCAGCTCATCCACGACCTGAAGACGGTCAACCCGCGAGCGCGCGTCGGGGTCAAGCTCGTGTCGGAGGCCGGCGTCGGCACCATCGCCGCGGGCGTCGCGAAGGCGCGTGCCGACTACATCCTCATCTCGGGACACGACGGAGGCACCGGCGCATCACCGCTGTCGTCGATCAAGAACGCAGGCGCGCCGTGGGAGCTGGGCCTGGCGGAGACGCAGCAGGTGCTGGTGTCGAACCGGCTGCGCGAGCGCGTCAGCCTGCGGACCGACGGCGGCCTGCGCAGCGGGCGCGACATCGTCGTCGCCGCGCTCCTCGGCGCTGAGGAGTACGGCCTCGGGACTGGCGTCCTGGTGGCCCTCGGCTGCGACATGGCGCGTCAGTGCCACCTCAACACCTGCCCGACGGGAATCGCCACGCAGCGGGAGGACCTGCGCGCGAAGTTCGAGGGACGCCCCGAGCACGTCATCAACTACCTCTTCCTGATCGCAGAGGAAACTCGCGAGCACCTCTCGCGACTTGGCGCTCGCTCGATCGATGAGGTGGTCGGTCGCGTCGACCTGCTCGAGGCGGCAGACGGAGCGGCGCTCGACCTGTCTTACGTCCTCGCCCCCACCACCGAAGAATTGCCGCGGCGCCGGGTCTGGGCTCGCAACGGCGACGCGCCTGCAGCGGCGCCGATCGCCGGGTGCATCGACAACTCCCACCGCACCGTCGGCGCGGCATTCGATGCAGGCGAGTCCCGCCATTACACGGGGAGCGCCGGCCAGAGCTTCGGAGCCTTCCTGGACGATGGTGTCGAGCTCACGCTGGAAGGTGAGGCGCAGGACTACGTCGGCAAGGGGATGGGCGGTGGGGTGATCGCCATCAAGCCTTTCGCGCGCGACTCGGCGGAGGCTGCCGTGCTGGCGGGCAACACGATCTGCTACGGAGCGACCGGCGGCAGGCTGTTCGTGGCGGGACGCGTCGGCGAGCGCTTCTGCGTACGCAACTCGGGCGCCACGGCGGTGGTGGAGGGGGCCGGCGACCACTTCTGCGAGTACATGACCGGCGGCGTCGCCGTGGCCCTCGGCCCGGTGGGTTGGAACGCCGGCGCGGGCATGACGGGCGGGGTCGCTTACCTGACCGATTGGCGCCAGCTCAACACGGACAGCGTGGTCGCTCGCGAGGTCCCCGCCGAGGACTCCGACGAGCTGCACGCCCTGATCGAAGAGCACGAGCGCCGCACGGGCAGCGCGCGCGCAGCCGCCGTGCTCGCGGACTGGGAGAACGCCTTGAAGGGGTTCAGGCAGATGGTCCCCGTGGCCGCCGTGCAGGCCCCGGTCGCGGCCGAGCCGGCACCCGTGGAAAGCCGCGAAGAAGTTACACGGCCTTAGCGGCCCCCTCCTGGCCACACCGACGCCCGCATCCTGTCGAGCACTTTCATGTTCGCTATCGAGTCGCTCAGCGGGATCGCGACAGGCTTGTCGCCCATGACGCTGTCGCCGAACGACTCCACCATCAGGCGGTACGGGTCTGGGTCCATGTGGCTGAACGGAAGCTCCAGGCGATGCCTCGCATCCTTCGCGACCACCGTCAGCTCCTGCTCCTCCGGTGACTCGAAGCTTGCCCAAACCGACGCGGTCGAACCGCCCGGGAAGTGCAGCAGCCCATGGACGGTCATGTCCACCACGTCCACCCGCGCGCGAGCAAAGACATCGTCAGGCTCGCCCAGGATCCAGCGCGCCACGTTCACCGTGTAGCACCCAACGTCGAGTAGCGCTCCACCGCCGAGGGCTGGATTCAGCCGGTAGTTGGCCTTGTCGTCGATCGAGAAACCAAACGTCGCGTGCACATGAAGCGGTTCTCGCAACCCCTCGATGAACGTGCGGGTGCGGGGCTGGAAGCGATACATGAAAGCCTCCATCAGCCGCACGCCGGACGACTCGGCGGCTGAAGCCATCTCCTCCGCCTCGACTGCATTCATCCCCAAAGGCTTCTCACACAGCACGTGCTTCCCGGCCGCGAATGCGCGCAGCGACCACTCCTTGTGCAGGTTGTTCACCAGCGGGATGTAAACAGCGTCGACGTCAGCGTCCTCGAGCACCGCCTCGTACGAGTCGCTCACGCGCGCGACGCCATGTCGCGTCGCGAACGTGCGCGCGCGCGCCGCATCACGGCTTGCGATCGCGACCAGGCGGCCGTTGCTCGACGCCGTTATCGCGGGCATCACCGCACGGTCGGCGATCCAGGCCGCGCCCAGCACCCCCCAGCCGAGACGCCGCGCTATATGTGGACCTCGACCTGGCCGCCGCCCCTCGCGATGGAATGGGCGGCCGCCTCCATCACCGCGACAGTCCGGCGCGCCTCATCGGGCGTCACCGCCAACGGCTCCTCCCACGCGAGGTGGTCGGCGAGGTTTCGGTAGAAGGCGTTCTCTTCGCGCCTGCCCAGGACCAGCACCTCCTCGTGCGAACCGTCCTCCGCGGGTCGCATCACCTTCACGCGCGCCGGTGAGTCAGCCGGCGCGAGGCGCTCCTCGACCAGCTCCCCCGCCGGCCCTCGCGACGTAACAGTCTCCTCGCGCCACTCGCCGACGACAGCCCCTCGCGTGCCGAGCAGATACCACTTCGGCTTCATCGCTGCCGCGATGTCCGACTGCAGGAAGCTCGCCTGCGCGCCGCCGTCGAACGTCAGGTCCACGCGCACCTGGTCCGAGTTCGTGACGTCGTGCCAGACGCGCTTGTGCCCGACCGCGGAGATGGTCCTGACGGTGTCGGGAAACAGCTGCAGCACCCAGTCGAAGTAGTGCGAGCCCCAGTCGTAGATGGTCCCGCCCGAGATGGGCTCGTGGCTGTGCCAGAAATCGCATGGATGCGAATAGCCCCCGATGAACGACTCCATGTAGAACAGCTCGCCGATCCGCCCCGAACGGACCACGTCCCGCATCGCCACGTAGTCCGGGTCCCACCGCCTGCTCTGGTAGACGGTGAGGATCCTGTCGCGAGACGCGGCGGAGTCGATCATCCAGTCGACCTCCTGGACGCGCAGCGCGAACGGCTTCTCGCACACCACGTGCTTTCCGGCGGCAAGCGCGGCAAGCACTGTGTCGGCGTGCGCGCTCGGGGGCGTGCCGACGACCACGAGTCCCACCTCGGAGTCCTCGAGCAGGGCTTCCATGCTCGAGTGGGTGGGCACCACCCACTCCCGCGCCGCAAGCTCGCGCCGCTCCGTCGATACATCGCAGATCCCGCGAAGGCGCAAACCCGAGGTCGTCGAGACGGATGTGGCATGCGCCCGGGCGATGGCGCCGTAACCGATCAGGCCGACACCGACAGGCGCAGCCGGCTCAACTCCCGCGGCGAACAACAGCGCGCGGTGCATGAGCTTCTGAAACGAGACGTTCTCGTACGTCGACGGTTGGTCCCCGAGTCCCACGTGTACGAACCGGCCGGCGCCGAAGGCGCGCTCATACGCAACGACCTGCTCGCTGAAGCGCCAGCTCGTCCGCAAGATGACTGCCGCATCGGAAGGCGGGCCTTCTGAAAGGTAGAGCTCGTCGGTGAGCTTCATGTCCGGCCCAAGGCGCTGCGCCAGCGGATGGGACGGGTCGGCGCGAACGACGAGCTCGGTGAGCGGGGCCGGGCCAGATGGCGCCCACCGCGCGAGCTCGGCAAGCTCGCCGCCCTCGGCCCAGGTCGCGAGCGTGCCATGGAGCAGGACGAGACCGCCACCGCTCCGCACGAAATCGATGAGCTGCGGAGCCTGACCCGGCCGAAGGTGATGGTCGCTCGCGACAAGAAACACCTGCCGCCCTTCGAGACCGAACTGTTCGGGGTCGGTCGCGACGTCGACGTTGAAGTGCTGCGTATCCTCGAGCGCGCGCAGAAGAGGACGCGCCAGGTGCACGTAGTCGTGCGTTCCGCCGGCCAGCAGCGCCAGCACGGAGATCCTATCGCGCGACATCACTCAAGAGATCGTACGACCAGAGGGCGTGCCCACCCTGGAGGCGATCCGCCGCAAGACGTCGCGCGTGACGTCCGCGGCCCGCTCCCAGGAAAAGTCGGCTGCCCGCCGCCGGCCCGCCACTCGAAGCTGTTCTCGAAGAGACGCATCGGCGAGCACCCGCTCGAGCCCGGTCGCGATCGACGCCTCGTCCTCGGGGTCGACCAGGACCGCTGCGCCGTCCGCGAGCTCGGGCAAGGCGCCCACATTGCCCACCACCGCAGGGACTCCGTGGGCCATCGCCTCGAGGAGTGGAAGGCCGAACCCCTCGTACAGGCTTGGGAACGCGAGCACGGCGGCCGACTGATACAGGGCGCTCAGCGTCGCATCGTCCACGTGGCCGAGGTAGCGGACCCCCGGCTCGGCAGCGATCCGCGCGATCGTGTCGCCGTACGCCCACCCGGCCCTGCCCGCGATCACCAGCTCGGGAACGCCGGGCCTGTCGCCGGCGATCACGGGGACCGACTCGCGCCGCAGCCGGCGGTACGCCGCGAGCAGGCGCGGGTAGTTCTTTCGAGGCTCGATGGTGCCCACCGCGAGGATGAATCCCGGCTCGAGCCCCGCCGGCAGCGGCCCGGCGGGTTCACCCGGCGCGATGCCCTCGGGCACCAACACCACCTTTGATTGCAGGCCCGGGATGCGGTAGGAGCCCAGCAGGTCGCGCCGGGTCGCCTCCGACGGGACGAGAACCGCCGCAGCATCGCGCAGCGATCGGCCCAGGACCGCGCCGAGATATGCGCGCTGCTGCCACGGGACCTCGGCCGGGCGAAGCTTGAACGCGAGGTCGTGCACGAACACCGCCGCGGGGGGCGCGTCGCGCCTGCGCACAGGCGGACTCGGCCAGTACGGATAGAGGATGGCGTCGCAATCGACCTGGGTCTCGACGGCCGGCAGCCATCGCGTCTTCAAAGCGACCTCGTGCCGGTAGCGCGACAGCACAGCCTCGCAGTCGAGGCCCGCGAGGGCCGGCGGGCGCTCGCGGCTGCAGAGGAGGACGAACTGGTCCTCGCCGCGACCGGAAACCAGGGCCTTCGCCAGCTCGACCGCCACTGTCAGCATCCCGACCCGCCGAGGCCGCCAGCAGGCGGTCACGTCGATCGCGAACCTTGCCACGAATCGACTCTAGCGGCCGGCGCCGAATGCGGCCTTCAAAAGAAGAAGGTCCTCCACCTTGCGGCGGGGGACCCTCAGAAAGGAGGGAGGGCGATGGAACCCGGCGATCCCGCTGTGGGTCCGGTTAATCAGCAACTTAACAAGAGACCGATTGCAGATAGCTTGCAGCGCCGAAGCGCGCGTCTCAGGTCTCGACTGAGCGGATCGCAAACACGCAGTCGAAGGTGCCGGTGACGCAGCCGCACTCCACCTCTTCGACGTACCAGTCGTTGGCCAGGCCGGCCCAGCGCAGGATCGTTTCGATGCTTGCGGTCCAGATGTAGCACGACTTGACCGCCTTGATCCGACCGACGGCGAACATGTTGGAGAAGTTCACGAGCCAGAACTGATGTGCGTCGACCTGAAGCCACGCGTGAGTGTGCTCCCCACGCACCTGGTCCATCGCCTCGGTGAACGACTTGACGACCCCCGCCAGCTTGCGCTGCCGCCCCGGCACCAACCGGCGCGGCCCACCCATGCCGTGGCGCCCGTCCGCCAGCCAGCGCTCGGTGGCGCGCCGCCCCCACGCCCTGATCTGATCCTCGGCCTCGTGGCCGTACACGCTCTCGAATGCTTCGTTGAGACGGCTCAGGACCTCGACGGGCGTGGCGAGCTGCTCATCATTCGGAGGATCCTCCTCGATGTACTGCACCAGGCCGGCCGAATAGGCGACCTCCGACCACCGGTCCGCCGTGATGTCTCGCGCCACGTGGATGAGGTTGGCGACGTGAGAGTTCAGGATGAACCGGCCCCGAGCCCTCGAGGGCTTGACCCCCATCATCTCGAGCGTCCGCAACGCAGACGCCGAACCGGTGCTCGGCGTCGGCGGCGGAGACCCGTGCACGGCAGCAGGCTGCGCCGAGATGATCCTCATCGCCGCCGTCTCGGCAGGTTGCTGGGCGGGCGGCCGCGCAAACGGCACTGATGCAGCAGCGACTGGCGCCTGGCGTCGCTGTGGCAGCTTCGCCATCTGCGCCAGCAGGTCGCGCACGGTTTGCGGCCGCTGGCCAGGATCCTTCGCGAGAACCTTGGCCAGAAGCTGGTCGAGCTCGTCGGGCAACGCGTTGTTCAGCTTGGCCGCTGAGGGGACAGGCGCATTGACTGTCGCGTATGCCACCTCCATGCGGTTGGAGCCGATGAACGGAAGCCGGCCTGTGAGCATCTCGAACGTCAGCACGCCCATCGCGTAGATGTCACAGCGCCTGTCCACCTCGTGACCCATCACCTGCTCCGGCGCCATGTAGCCCGGCGTGCCGATGGCGAGACCGATGGTGGTCAGGTGCGTGGGCTGGCCTGCGCCGCGGGCGAGCCCGAAGTCGGCCAGCATCGCGCGGCCATCGGAATGAATGAGGACGTTGGTTGGCTTGAGGTCGCGATGCACGATGCCGGCGTCATGCGCGTGCTGCAACCCGTCCCCGATCTCACGCAGGTACCGCCACGCGGTCAGCGTGTCGAGGGGGCCGCGGTTGAGGATGTCGCGCAGCGTGCCGCCGCGGATCAGCGGCATCGTCAGGTAGGCGACGCCGTCGGTGACCTCGAAGTCGTAGATCGGAAGGATGTTCGGGTGGTCGAGCTTGGCCAGCGTCTTCGCCTCGGTCTCGAACCGTTTGACGAACCCCTCGTCCTGGAAGAGCTCAGGCGAGAGTGCCTTGAGCGCCACCTCACGGCCCAGCGGCTGCTGCACGGCCCGATAGACGACGGCCATCCCGCCACCACCAAGGCGCTCGACGATCTCATAGGAGCCGAGCCTGGTCCCGGTGAGGTCTTTCATAGGAGCCCACCGGTCGGACGGTCTGGCTGGCCGGCGCGCTCCAATGGGGTCACCACGATCAAACCCGGTTGGCGGTCAGCTTCGCGACGATGGCGACGAGGTCGGCCAGCCGGAAGGGTTTGCTCAGGATGTCGTCGGCCCCGGCCGCGAGGAATCTCTCGCGATCGCTGGCCATGGAATGCGCGCTGGCGATCACGATCGGCTGCGTGGGTATCTCGGCTTTGATCCGGCGCATCGCCTCGATGCCGTCGATGCCGGGCATCGCGACGTCCATGAGGATCATGGCCGGCCGCTCGCTGAGGGCGACCTCCACCGCCTTCAAGCCGTCCGCAGCGATCAGGACGGTGTAGCCGGCCTTCTCGAGCACCCTGCGGCAGAGGCGCTGCGCCACATCGTTGTCGTCCGCCACCAGCACCGTGATGGAGGCCTTGGCGGCGCCGGCAGGCGTGTCACCCATGCCGCCTCTGCAGTGGCGAGGCGATTTCCGCCGCCAGCGGGAGCGTGAAGTGAAACGCCGACCCGTGCCCGACCGCGCTCTCAACCCAGATCTTTCCCCCATGCATCTCCACGATCTGCTTAACGATCGTGAGGCCCAACCCAGTCCCGGGTATCGACTGGGCGGCCCCGGAGCGCACTCGGCGGAAGCGCTCGAAGACGTTTCCGATCTCGTCAGGTGGGATGCCGACGCCGGTGTCTGTGACGCTGATCAGCGCAAAGCCAGCCTCGGACCGGCTGGTCAGGGTGACGGTCCCGCCGTCAGGCGAGTATTTGACCGCGTTGTTGACAAGGTTGCTCACCACCTGGATCAGGCGGTCGCGGTCGCCGGCCACGATCGGCAGGCGCGGGTCGAGGTCGGCCTTGAAGTCGACGCTGGGCGAGGAACCTGCGCGGGCGATGGCGTCGCTGAGGACCTCGTTGATGTCGACGTCCGCCGTGCGGATGCTCATCCTCCCCGACTCCATGCGGTCGAGGTCCAGCATGTCGCCGATCAGGCGGTTCACCCTGTCCGCGTCATTGAATATGTAGCCGCCGTAAGCGCGCACCTCATCGGGTTCGAGGCCGCCGTCGCGGATGAGCTCGCTGAACCCCTGGATCCCCGTGAGCGCGGTGCGGAACTCATGGCTGACGATCGACAAGAACTCGGTCTTCGTGCGGTCGAGCTTCTCGAGAGTGGCATTTGCGTTGCGCTGGAAATCGAGCGCCTCGCCGAGCTTGTCCTGCGCCTCGCGGACGACAGTCACGTCCTCGACCATGACGAGCACATGCTCAGGCCTGCCGCTCGAATCAGGAATCGACGTCGCGGTCAGCTGGAGCCACAGCCACTTGCCGCCGGCGGTGCCGGCACGGACCTGGACGCTCTTCCCGTCGGCTATCCCAGCCAGCAGCGGCTCGATTCGCGAGCGTGCCGCGGCCTGGTCGTACGTGCGAAGCAGGTCCGGCCATGCGTGCGAACGCATGGTCTGGAAATCGTGCTCGAGCATCTGCAGCAGGGCGGGGTTGGCCTCCAGCAGCTCACCCTCGCTGCTGATGCGCGCGATCCCGATCGGAGACCGCTCGAAGATGGCGCGGTGGTCGGTCTCACTGCGCCGAAGCGCCTGGGCCGTCTCCGCGCGGCGGATGAACTGGCCGATCTCACCACCGGCCGTCGAGAGCATGGTCACCATGTCGTTCTCGATGTGTCGCGGCTCGTGCGTGAGCATCTCGATCACACCGATGACCACGCCGCTGTTGATCACGGGAAACGCAATCGTCGACTTGAGGCCGGCCGTCTGCGCGGCCGCGGCCCTGTCGTAGTCGGTGGCTGCCGACAGGTCCTCCTGGGCCGAAGGGACGCCGGCTTGCCAGACGCGGCCGAGCTGAGTGTCACCCGACGCGATCGAGAGGCGGCGGCTCTGATTGTGGAACTCTTCGAGAGCTCCGCCTTCACGATGCCAGGCGTGACGCATTCGGAGGGCCTGCAGGTCGGGGTCCACCGCCCAGTACTGCGCAAGGTCCCAGTCGAGGTGCGCGCACAGTCCGCTCAGGAGCTGCGGTGCGGCCTGCTCCCAGGTCGTGGCGTTCAGGATCGTGTGGCGCACGGCGACCAGCCCGTCGCGCAAGCCCTCGATGCGCTTACGCCCGGAGACGTCGGTCTCCTGCACGAGCAGCGCCAGCTCGCCCGACGGTTGGTCGTTCACCGCGGCGATTGCGATCTCGACAGGGATGCGGCTGCCGTCGCCTCGGACCTGATGCAGCTCGGCCTCCCAACGAAGGATGTCTCCGGTCCTGAGCATCGCGAGGGCTTCCCCGAGCGGGGTCTGGTCGTGCTCGGCGGTCACGTCGGCAAGCGTCATGTGCAGCAGCTCTGAGCGGCTCCGCCCGAGGATGACGCACAGCCTCTCGTTGACCAGCAGCCAGTCACCCTCGGCGGCAATGAGCGCAAGGCCGACCTGCGCCGTCTCAACAGTGATCCGAAAGCGCTCTGCGCGCGCCTCGAGCTCCGACGCCCGGTGCTCCACCGCCACGGCGTCCCGCCGTATCCGCCAGACGACCTCGTGCACCACTACCGCCACCAGAACCAGGCCTGCAGCCAGCAGAAGTGCGGAGGTGATTGCGTCCGACGAGTCTCCCCGCAGCACCGACGGAGCAAGAATCCCAACGAAGGCGAGACCGGCTGCGGCCAGCGATTCGATCCTGCCGAGGTACAGGGCGGCCAGCAGCACCACGCCCAGGTAGAGCGGGAACACCAGCACGGGCTGGAGCCCGAAACCGGCCTGGACCGCGATCACGGCGGCGATGGCGAGGAAGGGCGTGGCGCGACGGACCAAGCCTCGGGTCCGATTCGGCTTCAATTCGGGCCTCGGACGAGGTCCTGGCGACACCTTCGTTCCCTCACCCCCCCTGGCTGGGCTTGAGGTGCGCAGGAGGCAAAGTGTACCGGCCGGTTGTCAGATCAGACCCCTCTTAAGTGAGGGGACCATGACGTAAGCTGAACCGGCTTCGCGACGGAGCGGCCCACGATTTGAACACGCCCCTACAAGCCGATGGACTGAGCCGGCGCGTCTACCCCTTCATCGGGCTGGCGATCGTCGGGCTCGTCAGCCTGCACGGATCGTCGGCAGTAGCCACGTCCCCCGTGCTGCTGGCAGCCCTGGCGGTCGGCGTCCTCCTCGCGCTCGCGTCACTGGCCAGAATCAGCCTTCCACGGGCCGGCCGGCCGATCATCGCGATCCCCGTCCTTTTCGGCCTGGGCCTCGCGCTCTACCCGCTCTGGGAGTCGCGGTCGGTCTTCGGCATCCTCGCCTCCGCCGTTCTCGTGGCGCTCGGAGGCGCCCTCGTCATCCTTCCCTGGGAGCGGATCCCGCGCTATCTCCATGCCGTCTCGCCGATCGGCGGCCTGGCCGTCGCGTTCGCCCTCGAGGTCCAGTTCGGGCTGAGCGTGGTTCGCGCGTTCCCGTTCGTGCTGCTCCTTCTGATGTTCCTGGCCCTGTACTACACGACTGTCGAGTTCGCCATCGGCGCAGCGATCGGCGCCGCCGACCTGATCCTCGTCACGGCGGTGAACCCGGCGACCGGCGATCCCGCCCCGGCGTTGCTGGAGGGCCTGCTCCTGGTCGCGCTCGGAATCCTCGTCAGGCGCGTTGTGCGGGAGCAGGAAACGAACCGCGTGGCGGCGGCGGCCGCCGAATCGGCCAGGTCAGAGCTGCTCTCAGACCTCGCCCAGCGGAACCAGGAGCTGCAGGAGCTGACGCGCATGAAGTCCGAGTTCCTGGCCACGATGAGCCACGAGATCCGCACCCCTATGAACGGGATCATCGGGATGACCGGCCTGCTCATGGAGACCGAGCTGACGCCGGAGCAGCACGACTACGTGGAGACGGTGCGGACGTCCGGCGACACCCTCCTCGAGATCATCAACGACATCCTCGACTTCTCCAAGATCGAGGCAGGCAAGGTGCGCATGGAGCGGATCGAGTTCAGCCCCAAGCACGTGACCGAGGAGGCTGTCGAGCTGTTCGCCGAGCCCGCCGCCAACAAGGGGATCGAGCTCGTCCTCGACGTCGAGCCCAACGTCCCTCACAACGCGATCGGCGACCCTGGACGGCTCCGGCAGGTGCTGATCAACCTGGTCGGCAACGCGATCAAGTTCACCGACGCGGGCGAGGTCGTCGTGCGCGTCCGCCGCGGCGAGTCGCCCGGCCCTGGGGTCCTGCTCCACTTCGAGGTGGCCGACAGCGGTATCGGCCTGACCGAGGAGGAGCAGGCTCATGTCTTCTCCACCTATTCGCAGGTCGACAGCTCCACGACGCGCAAGCACGGCGGCACGGGGCTTGGTCTCGCCACCGCTCGCATGCTCACACAGCTCATGGGCGGCGAGATCGGGGTCCACAGCGAAAAGGGGGCCGGCAGCCGGTTCTGGTTCACGGCGATCTTCAGGGAGAGCCAGCGGAAGGCCCCCAATCCCCCGCCCACCGCGAGCCTCTCGGGGACGGCGATCGCCGTGGTCGACGACAATCGCACCAACCGGACCATCCTCGAGCGCTACCTCGGCTCGTGGGGAATGCGCGATCGGACGTTCGAAAGCGGGCGGCAGGCCCTCGACGTCCTTCGCGAGGCCGCCCGCAGTAACGACCCGTTCGAGGTCGCGATCGTCGACATGATGATGCCGGGGATGGACGGGGCGGCAGTAGCCGCAGAGATCAGGGCCGACCCCGACTTGAAGGACATGGTGGTGATCCTCCTCACTTCCGCGGGTCGCTCGGAGGTTCCGGTGCCCGGAATCGACATGGAGCTCGTCAAGCCTGTGCGCCCGTCCCTCCTGTTCGACGTCCTCCACTCGCTCCTCGCGGCGAAGCCCGAGCACGCCAACCGCCAGGTGCTGGACGAGGGGCCGGAACCGTCGCAGCAGGCGTCCCACCGGTGGGCGCGCGTGCTGGTGGTCGAAGACAACGTCGCCAACCTGAAGGTCGCGGTTCGCATGGTCGAGAAGCTCGGTTACAGGGCCGACGTCGCAGCCAACGGCGTCGAGGCGGTTCGTGTCCTCGGTGACGTTCGCTACGACGCCGTCCTCATGGACTGTCACATGCCGGAGATGGACGGGTTCGACGCGACGCGCGCGATCAGGAAGAACGAGCCGCAAGGACGTCACACGCCTGTGATCGCGATGACCGCCAGCGCCCTGTCGGGTGACCGCGAGCGATGCCTGGCCGCAGGCATGGACGACTACGTCGCCAAGCCGATCAAACTGCACGTGGTGGCAGCGGTCCTA
>JBGOTG010000024.1:0-17860 GCA_041476405.1 Candidatus Dormibacteraceae bacterium
CGGCGGCTGTGCGGGCTGTTGACCGCCGCCCTCAGCTCACGCCTCGCCCTGCGCATGATCCCGCTGACCAGCGTCTCGGCGCGCATCACCTCGAAGATGTAGCCGACGTACGGAAGCAAGATCGCGAAGTTGATCAGAGCGAGGACCACCGCAGCGGCGACGCTCCAGGTCGGCACGTAGTTGACCTTGACCTCGGCGCGAACCAGGAACGTGTACAGGATGGAGCTGAGGGCAAAGCTCAGGACCAGCGCGTTCAGCGGGTTGCGAGTGAAGATCCCCATGATCCGCGGCGAGTAGCGCGACGACGTGGTCTGGATGCCGAAGACCACCGAGACGATGACGATGCTGAGGGTCACGCCCTCAGCCCCGCCGACCAGCCCGAGAGTTCCCGCGGCGGCCGCCGGGTCGGGGGTGAAGAAGTCCCTGATCGACGTGTAGTGGATCGCATCGAGGAATCCGAAGAGGATGACCACCATGACCGAGACGGCGACCAGCGCGAGGCCCGACAGCGCGGCGCCAAGCCAGCCACCCGAGGCGCGATCCTCCGCTTGCCTCACAGACGATCTATGCGCGTCTTCAGCCATCGATTGATCCCGAGCACACGGCCACGGCGATCCTAAGCGATTGGCACGCCGTCGTTAGAGTTGCATGGCCGTGATCCGCGCGATCATCTTCGACTTCGACGGGCTGATTCTCGACACCGAGGAGCCGATCTACCGATCGTGGGTCGAGGTCTACGAGGCACACGGTGAGGCGCTGCCCTTCGAGCGATGGGTGCAGATCGTCGGGTCGACCACCGCCGAATTCCATCCGCAGCACCACCTCGAGGAAAGGTTGGGGCGCCCGCTCACGCCGGACGTGATCGACAGGCGCATCGGGCGTCGAACGGAGCTGATACTCGCCCAGCAGATGCTGCCCGGGATCGTCCAGCACATCGATTCGGCGAATGCGCTCGGTCTCAAGCTCGGCGTGGCGTCGAGCTCCACGCGGGACTGGGTCAGCGGCCATCTCGATCGGCTGGGCATCCTCGGCCAGTTCGACTGCGTGCGGTGCCGCGACGACGTCTCCAGGGCAAAGCCGGCGCCCGACCTATATATCGCCGTGCTCGACTGCCTCGGCATCGGCGCGCCGGAGGCGATCGCCATCGAGGACTCGCCCAACGGGGTGATCGCCGCCAAGGGCGCAGGGTTGCGCTGCGTCGCGATCCCGAACACCATCACGGCGGGCCTGGACCTGAGCCACGCCGACGTCATCCTGCGCTCGCTCTCGGAGGTCACGCTGCCGGAGCTGCTGCGGCGCCTGGATCCCGGCTGGCAACCAGGCGCCACGTAGAGGCCGAGCCTCTAACCTATCCCCGTGCGCATCGGGATCCTCACCGGCGGCGGCGACGCGCCCGGCCTCAACGCGGCAATCCGCGGGGTCGCGAGGCGGGCCTTCCAGCTCGGGCACCGGGTGAGCGGCGTCCAGAACGGATGGGCGGGATGCCTCGAGGACGGGATGATCGACGAGCTCTCCCCGGACGGCGTCCGCGGCATCCTGCCGCTGGGCGGCACGATCCTCGGCACCTCCCGCACCAACCCGCTGAAGGTGCATGACGGGGTGGCGACGGTGATCCGCATCCTTCGGCGCAACGGAATCGACGGCATCGTGCCGATCGGTGGGGACGACACTCTGAGCGTAGCTGCCGCCATGCACGAGGCGGGCTTCCCGACCGTGGGGGTCCCGAAGACCATCGACAACGACCTCTCGCTGACCGAGTTCTGCATCGGGTTCGACACTGCGGTCGGGGTGGTGACGGAGGCGCTCGACAGGCTGCACACGACCGCCTCCGCGCACCACCGCGTGATGGTGGTCGAGGTCATGGGTCGTGACACCGGCTGGGTGGCCCTGGTGGGCGGCCTGGCCGGGGGCGCCGACCTCATCGTGATCCCCGAGTTCGAGATGAGCCTGACCGAGGTGGTCGAGCACCTGTATCGCCGCAGGGGCGACGGCAAGCTCTTCAGCATCATCGTGGTCGCGGAGGGCGCCAAGATCCCCGAGCTCGAGGAAGAGGCCGGAGCGGGCCGCGAGACGGATGCGTTCGGCCACGTGCAGCTGGCCAAGCGGGGCATCGGCGATGCGCTCGCGCGAAGGGTCGAAGGGGAGACCGGATTCGAGACGCGGGTGACTGTGCTGGGCCACCTGCAGAGAGGTGGCTCGCCCTCGCCGACCGATCGGATCTGGGCGACGCGCCTTGGCGTGCGGGCGGCGGAGCTCATCGCCGAGGGCAAGAGCGGCGTGATCCCGATCCGCCGCAATGGAGACGTCGAGATAGTGGCCCTCGCCGACGTGGTCAGGGAAACCCGGCGAGTGCCGAGGGACCTATACGAGCTGAGCCGGGTGTTCGAATGACGGCGTCGCCGGCAGGCGGTAAGACCCGTCCCCACCGCCAGGCAAGTGCGGCGAGGAAAAAGCGGATGCTCGACCTGGCAGGCGGGGGCGACGACGGCTCCACCGGCCTGCTCGGCGGGGGGCGGGCTCGCAAGGACGATCCACGCATCGAGGCCTACGGCACCGTCGACGAAGCCTCCAGCGCCATCGGACTTGCGAAGTCGCTGTCGGCCCACGCGCGCGTGCGGGCGATCTGTGAAGAGCTGCAGCGTGGCCTCTACTCGCTGGGTGCCGAGCTGGCCACCAACCCGACCTCCAGAGCTTCGTTCGCCACCACGACAGCTGCCGCCGTCGATCGTCTGGAGGAGATCATGGCGGAGCTCGAGAAGTCGGTGGCCATGCCAGACGGCTTCATCCTCCCCGGCTCGACGCCGGCCTCCGGCGCCATGGACCTGGCCCGCGCCATCACGCGCCGGGCCGAGCGCCGCTGCCTTGCCCTCGAGCGCGAGGGTGGCTTCGACAACCCGCAGGTGCGGCGGTGGTTGAACCGTCTCAGCCTCCTGCTGTTCGTGCTGGGTCGCTACGAGGAGGAAAAGTCCGGCCGCGCGCCGCGGGCCGCGAAGTCCGCAAAGACCACAGGAACGGTTCGGGCTAAGCTTCGAGGCGGGTAGTTCCACATGGAGTACGCCGCTCTCGTCGCCTGCGCGCTGCTCGCCACGTATCTGCTTCTCTCGTACGCCATCTACCGCCGGGCGTTCGTGCCCGCCAGGCCTGCTTTCCTCGACGACTTCACGTTCACACCCTTTGAGTTCCAGGCCGATTCCGAAGAGGTCGAGCTGGTCACCGCGGACGGGATCAGCTTCGGCGCGTGGCACTTCCGCCAACCGGGCTCTCCACAAACCGTCATCGTCTCGGGCGGGCACAAGGGGCAACGCACGAACTCGCTCGGCATCTCGGCGGCCCTGTGGCGCAAGGGCTTCAACGTCATCCTCTACTCGTATCGCGGAATGCCCGGGAGCGACCGCGCGCCGATCACCTTCGGGATCAAGGAGGTCCTCGAGCTCCAGGCGGTGATCGCCTTCGCGCGAAAGCGAATCCCGCACGCCCGGATCGGGCTCATCGGCTACTCGATGGGAGCTGTCGTCTCGCTGCTCGGCGCGGCGGGCGAGCCGGGAGTCGAGGCGCTGGTGCTCGACAGCCCGTTCAGCGACCTGCGCACGCTGCTGATCGAGAACGTCAGGCGAGCGTCAGGATTGCCCGGCACGCCGTTCGTCTGGCTGGCCGGGCTGATGCTGCGCCTTCGGAGCGGATCGCGCCTCTCCGACTGCAGCCCGAAGGCCGTGCTCACCTCGCTCGAGCCGCGCCCGCTGTTCTTCATCCACGGCGGCGCCGACGACATCACGTCTGTCAACCACAGCCGCCGGCTGTACGACGCCTATCGCGGGCCGCGAGAGATCTGGATCGTGCAGGGCGCTCCGCACACCGGCGCCTACTTCGCGGATCGTCCTCTATATGTGGAGCGGGTGGCCGGCTTTTTCGCCAGGCACCTCGGGCTTGACGTCAGCGGCCATCTACGCCTGGTCGAGGAGGAGGAGGTCAGCTAGCGGGTCAGGGTGCTCGAGAGCAGGATCCCGTTTGCCCAGTAGGCGCCGGTCGGCCCCGCGGGCAGCAGGTCGTACGTCCGGTCACCCGAGTACGGGACCAGCTCCCACAAGGTGATCGTCGCGCCGTCAAGCCTGTCTCCGACGGCGAGGGTTCCAAGCTGCCGGCCGTCCGCCGAGCGGTGCCCCGGTGACGCCAGGAGGTCTCGGCCGTCGGCCAGCGTGAGGTGGACCATCAGGTGCCCGGCGGGGACCTGCGTGTTCCCGATCTCGACCACCGCCGCGGCGACCCGCCTCCCGTCGCGGGACTCCGTCCAGACCACCATCCCCTGAGTGACGTCGATGACGCGGACGGGGCCGTTCGGGGTCGCAATCAGCGTTCCGGCAGCGAGGCAGATGGGGCAGGGCGGCGGTCCAGACGCTGTGCTCGAGCTGACGGTGATGACGCCGTCGATCCTCACGGTGCCCTTGACGAGTTGAATCGAGCTGCCACTACGCGAGTGAGCTCGAAACTCGAACGAGTACCCGTCGCCGCTTTGAGTCAGCGTCAAGGCGCGGAGCAGCTTGTAAGCCCGGTAGAGGATCAGCTTTTGCGCGTCGCTCAGATCTCCGGATGGGAGGTGCTCGTGGGCGATGATCGCCGCATAGAGGTCCGTCTGCGCGCGGATCAGGGGATAGGTCGTGATGGCGTTGGCCTGCTCGCCTCCGTCCCGGCCGAGCGGGTAGAAGTCGGGATCGCAGTAGACCGGCGTGCCCAGCGAGTCCATGACCTTGAACTTGAGCTCGTCGGCAGTGAGCGCCTTGCCCACCGGGCCCGGGGTAGCCGCGCCGCACGCGATCGCCAGCAGGATCGCCAGCGACACCAACGTGCGCCTCATGTTTGTCGACACGGACGCCGGCCTGTTCGGGTAACGAGCGGAACCAAACGTACCCCGCAAGCGTATTGATGTGGGATGGGAGAGGCGCGGTCCGAACCTATAATCGCGCACATGGGGAGGGTCTAGAGCGTGGGAACCGACGTCGTAACCCGGGTCGCCGATGCGGTCATGGCCAACGTCGGACGCGCGATAGTCAACAAGGAAGAAGAGGTTCGGTTCTGCCTCGTCACGCTGCTGTGCGAGGGACATCTCCTGATTGAAGACGTCCCAGGTGTTGGCAAGACGATGCTCGCAAAGTCGCTTGCCCGCTCTCTCGACTGCAGCTTCCGACGGATTCAGTTCACGCCCGACCTGCTGCCCTCGGACATCACAGGCGTCCGCGCTTTCAATCAGAAGATGAGCGACTTCGAGTTCAGGCCGGGGCCTGTCTTCGCCCAGATCCTCCTCGCGGACGAGATCAACCGCGCCAGCCCCAAGACGCAGGCGGCCCTGCTGGAGGCGATGGAGGAGCGCCAGGTCACCATCGACGGCGACACGCACGAGCTCCCAAAGCCCTTCATGGTCATGGCGACTCAGAACCCCGTCGAGTACTCGGGGACGTTTCCGCTTCCGGAAGCTCAGCTAGACCGCTTCCTGATGAAAGTGAGGCTCGGCTATCTGTCGGAGAAGGAGGAGGCGCATCTTCTCGGCCAGCACAAGGTCGAGTCGCCGATGTTGGAGCTCCAGCCAGTCGTCTCACCCAACGAGCTCAAGGGCGCGCAGAGCGCCGTTCGGGAGGTGTTCGTCAAACCCGAGCTGCGTGAGTACATCGCGCGCCTCGTCGGGCGGACGCGAGGCAACCCGGAGGTTGCCCTTGGCGCCAGCACGCGTGGCACCCTCAACCTCTTCCACGCCAGCCAGGCGCTGGCCGCGGTCAAGGGCCGCAACTTCGTCATTCCCGACGACATCAAGGCGCTGGCCGAGCCGGTGCTGGCGCACAGGATCATCCTCCGGCCGAACGCGGAGATGCAGGGCCAGAGCGCGGGCAAGCTCATCGCGGGCCTGCTCGAGCGCGAGCACGTTCCACAGATGGCATACGACGGATGAGGGCCTTCTAGCGCCGAGCTGGGTTTCTGAATGAGCAAAGTCGCCCTCGGTCTGGCGCTCGGTTTGCTCCTCCTGTTCACGTATCTGACCGCTGTCCGGCCCGCCTACGCATTCGCCTACGCGCTCTGCCTGCTTTTCGTAGTGGCCTGGGCGTGGCCCCGCTTCGCGATCCGAGGGATGACCTTGTCGCGCCACCTGGACCCAGGGACGCCCACGGTGGGCGAGCCGTTCGAAGAGGTGATCGAGGTGCGCCGATCGGGCTTCTTGCCTGCGCCCTGGGTCGAGATTCGCGACCTGAGCGGCATCTCCGACTACCAGCCGGGCCGGGTGATCTCGGTGGGCGGTGAGCCCGTGAGCTGGAAGGCGCGAGGAGTCTACCGCCGCCGCGGATGGATGACCTTCGGGCCCACCTCGCTGCGGGTCCGCGAGCCGTTCGGTCTCTTCAACCGCGAGCTGAAGGTGGGCGATCGCACATCGATACTGGTGTACCCACGCGTGAGGCCGATCCCGGACCTGCTGACCCCGAGCGCGCAGCAGGTCGGTAGCTCGCAGGCGTTCGGCGCCTGGGCCGACTACCCACCCGAAACGGGAGGTGTCCGCGACTACACGACAGGGGACAGCTTCGGCCGGATCCACTGGCCGCTCTCGAGCCGTCACGGCCGGCTCATGTCGAAGACTTTCGAGCAGCCTCTGACCACCGACCTGTGGATCCTCCTCGACCTGGACAGGAACGTTCACTTCGGGGAAGGAGAGGACTCGACGGTCGAGTACGCGATCAGCCTTGCGGCATCGATGGCGTCGCAGGTGCACAGTCGAGGCCGCCAGATCGGTCTGATCGCGAACGACGCGAAAGGCACCATCCTCGAACCGCACAGGGCCGTCCGCCAGGACCGGCTGATCCTCGACTACCTCGCCGTCGCGCAGGCCGACGGCCGGACGCCGCTGACCAAGACGATCGCGTGGGATCGAATCCGCCGGCTCCCTCGGCGCGCCATCGCGGTCATCACTCCGAGCGCCGACCCGGAATGGGTGCGCCTGCTTCAGGCGGTGCGCGGGCGCCGCACGACGATGATCGTCTTCTACCTGGACGTCACCAGCTTCGGCGGCCCGGACCAGAACCCGAGCTTCGACCTCGGTCAGGACGTCGACCTGTACGTCGTGCGGTGCGGAGACGACTTCGCCAGGTTGATGAGGACGCGAGATGCAATCCGCATCGCCTAGCCCGAAACTCGGGCTGATGCTGGTCCCCGGCCGAGTATGGGGCCGAACCCGCGCCTCGCTGACAGGGGCCGTCGCGTGGTCGGCCCTCCTGATCCTGCTCCTGACGCTGATGGTTGCGCGTTCGACAGCGACGGCCCAGTGGGTGGGCGGAATCGACGTGGTGACCGCTGTCGCGCTGGCGGGCGCAGTGTTGATGGGCTTGCTGGCCGTAGCGCCGGTGCCCTGGGTGGCCGGCCTTGGTACCGGGCTGGTCGCGGGGCTGATCGCGGCGGGGCTCGCGGCCTGGCCCGTCCTGCACGCCGTGCACCCGCAGGACACCTTGTCGATCGGCCTGGTCGGGACCTGGTGGGCACGCGTGGCCGACGGCTCCGCCTCGTCCGACCCGGCCTTCTACCTGTTTCTGATCTGTCTGCTCATGTGGGTCACGGGCGGCTGGCTCAGCTGGTGCGTGATCCGCTGGCGCCGGCCGATGCTCGGCCTGGTGCCGGGAGCCGCCGCCTTCGCCACCAACCTGCTGAACTACCCGACCGACCAGAACGGCTACACGCTCGCGATCCTCGTGCTCACCCTTGCGCTGCTCCTCTGGACCAACTACACGTCCTCGATCGCGAGCGCGACTCGCGCCCGCGTGAAGCTGACCGGCGACGCGCGTTGGGACTTCTGGGAGAGCGGCCTGGTCGCGATGGCGGCGCTGATCGTCCTCGCGATCATGCTGCCCCCGCTGTCGACGGTGGACAGGACCGTAGAGCTCGAGTCGAGCGCTTTCTCCGGCTGGGCCCAGATCCAGCAGCGTCTCAGCCACCCGACGCTGACCGGTAACGGGCCGGCGGGCGGCACCACAGGCTTCTCCACCGAGGTGTCGCTGGGCGGCCCGCTGAAGCGGACGCACAACACCGTGTTCACGTACACGTTCACCTCTAGCTCCGGGCCGCGGTATTTTCGCGGCGTCGACGAGACGCAGACGCTGGGCGGCGAATGGCGATACCCGAGCGTTGTCCATCTCCAGACGCGAATCGCCAAGAACACGATCCCGCCTTACGCAGAGATCTACCAGGAGCTGGCGCTGACCAGCTTCAACGTCAAGATGGTCTCGCCGCCTGTCGGCAACAGCGACATCCTGTTCTATCCCGGCTCACTCCACCGGACCGGTCGCGAAACAATCGCGAGCGAGGTCGTCCTCCCGCCCGACCCGTCGCTGACCACCATCGACCGTCTGTCCAGCGTGTCGCCCCCCGTCTCGACCGGCACCTACGACATCACTGTGGAGTACTCGACGGCGACCGACGTCGAGCTGAAGCAGGCCGGCACCGCCTATCCGGAATGGCTCGCTTCCTATTCGAGCCTGCCCGCGAGCGGGTACCGCAGCCCCGATGTGCTCACGCGCATCCATCAGCTGGCCGTCAAGGTCACCGCCGCGGCCGGCGCAGTCACCCCGTACGACAAGGCCAAGGCGGTGGAGGCTTACCTGCGCAGCAACTACCAGTACACGTTGACTCCGCCGACGACTCCCGACGGCGTCGATCCGCTCGACTTCTTCCTGTTTCAGTCGAAGGCCGGCTACTGCGAGTTCTTCGCGAGCGCGATGGGAGACATGCTGCGCAGCCTGGGAATCCCGACGCGGCTGGTCAACGGGTTCGGGCCCGGGTCGTTCGACACCACCACCCATGCCTGGATCGTCCGCGGCGAGGACGCGCACACGTGGGTCGAGAGCTACTTCCCTGGCTATGGCTGGATCCCGTTCGAGCCAACACCCGACACCGCCAACGGTTACGTCCCGATCACGCGGGGCGCGACCGGGTCCGTCTGTCTTCGTGACAGCCTGTGCGACAACCCGACCGGCGGAACGACAGGCGGTGCGACACCTGGCATCTTGCCTCCAGGGTTCAGAGAGCCCAACGGTGGACCCAACACCGGGGGCGGCAGCGCGGGCGTTACCTCGTTCCTCCGGATGCCCGACGCCGGCACCCTGGTGAAGATCGTCGGGGTAGTGCTGGCTGTGCTCCTCGTGATGTTTGCCGCGGCCGCGAGATACCTGCGACCGCGATCCGTCATGGCGGTATGGAAACGCACCCTCGTCCTGGCGCGCCTCGCCGGCGCTGAACGCCGCACCGGTGAGACGCCTCTCGAGCTCGGGCGGCGCCTGGCGCGCACGTTCCCGGAGGCTTCGGAGCCCGTGCGTTCGCTGGCCGACGGTTTCGTGGTGTCGGCCTACGCGCCGCCGGACGTGGCCGGGACCGCGCGGTCGTCGGTGATGGACGCCTGGTCAGCGCTGCGTCCGCTGCTGCTCAGGCGCCTGGCTGCCCGGCTGCGACCCAACAGGGCCTACCCTTTAGCGCGTGACTGAAGCCGGCGAGGCGGGCGCGAGCGCGTCCGCGAGCCTGGCGGGACGAACGTATCCCGCCGTCACATTCGACATCGACCCGGCGCGCGTTGACGCTTACGCTCGGGCGATCGGCGCAGACCCGGCCGATGGCGTGCCACCCACGTTCGCCGCGGTCTATTCGCTGGGGGCGACGGCGCCCCAGCTGTTCGGAGACCCCGAAGCCGCGATCGATTTCGCCAGGCTGCTGCATGCGGAGCAGGAGTTCGTGTGGAGCCGGCACCCAAAGCCGGGGGAGACGGTCAGCTCGCAGGGGCGTATCGACACGGATATCAGCCGCCGCGGCATGCGTTTCGTGACGTTCGAGACCCAGACCAGAGGCGCCGGTGGGGACGAGATCTGCAGGTCGCGAGCGCTTTTCGTGATCCGCTCGTGAAGCGGACAGTGACCTTCACCAACGAGCAGATCGCCGCGTACGCGGAGGCTTCCGGCGACCACAACCCCATCCACCTCGACGACGGGTTTGCGCGGTCCGTCGGCCTTCCGGGCCGAATTGCGCACGGTCTGCTTCAGATGGGGATTGCCGGCACCGTCGCAGCCGAGGCCGCGGGCGGAGGAGCGCGCCTGCGCCGCATTCGCTGCCGTTTCGCGGGCATGGTGGTGCCCGGCGACACAGTGACCTTCACGGCGGAGCCGGCTGGTCCGCACAAGCTCGATCTGGGCGCAGTCAACCAGCGCGGCGAGCCAGTCCTGACCAAGGCCGGCGCGGAGTACGGTTAGCCAACTGATGCCCCTCGACTTCTCGCTGACCCAAGAGCAGGAGGCGATCAAGCAGCTCGCGCACGAATTCGCCGAGAACGAGATCCGTCCTGTGGCTGCGTACCACGACGAGACCGAGGAATTTCCATACGAGGTCGTCAAGAAGGCGCACAGGCTCGGCCTGACGCCGGCGGCCTTCCTGCCCGAGGAGTACGGAGGCCAGAACCTCGACTTCCTGACCGAGCTCATGATCAACGAGGAGCTGCACTGGGGCTGCGCAGGCATCGCGGTGTGCATCCAGTCGATGGCGCTTGCGATGGCGGGCATCAGAGCCAGCGGCACAGCGGAACAGAAGAAACGCTGGCTGCCCGAGTTCACCAACCCTGACAGGCTCGTGATAGGCGGCCTGGGCCTGACCGAGCCGGACTCGGGGTCGGATGCGCTGTCGATGAAGACTCGCGCGACGCGCGTCAGCGACGGCTACGTGCTCAACGGCACCAAACAGTTCTGCACCAACGGAGGCATCGCCGACTACCACGTCATCTACGCGAACACTGACCCGTCGAAAGGCCCCGCGGGCATCGCATCGTTTCTCGTGCCCAAGGGTGTGGACGGCATGCGGATGGGGCGCAAGGAGAAGAAGCTGGGCGTCCGCGCCAGCCATACGGCGCAGGTGATCTTCGAGGATTGCCACATCCCGCTCGACCACCGACTGGGCGGCGAGCCGGACGCCGAGAATGCCGGTCCTGGCGCGCTTGGGGCGCTGATGACGCTCGAGGCGACGCGGCCAGGCGTGGCGGCGGGCGCCCTGGGAATCGCCCGCGCGGCCTACGAGTTCGCGCTCGACTACGCGCAGGAGAGGAAGCAGTTCGGCAAGCCCCTGTGGCAGCACGAGGCGATCGGCTTCAAGCTGGCCGACATGGCGATGAAGATCGATGCGGCGAGGCTTCTGATCTGGCGCGCCGGGTGGATGGCGACGCAGGGCCTGGCCTTCGAGCGCGCCGAGGGATCCATGGCCAAATGCTTCGCGGCCGACGTGGCCATGGAGGTCACGACCGACGCGATCCAGGTCCTCGGCGGTTACGGCTACATCAAGGAGTACCCGGTCGAGAAGTGGTTCCGCGACGCCAAGATCTACCAGATCTGGGAGGGGACCGCGGAGATCCAGCGGCTGGTCATCTCGCGCGCGATCTCCGGCTCTCGCGGCACCATCAGGTTGAGGGGGTAAGCGATGTTCGACCTATCGGGAAAAGTGGCTCTGGTCACCGGCGCGTCTCGCGGCCTGGGCCGCCAGGATGCGCTCACGCTCGCGCAGGCGGGCGCGGACGTGGTCATCACGGACATCCTGGTCGAGGACGACCCCGACCTTCAAAAGTCGGCCGATGAGCTCGGCTCGGCCCTGGCCCAGGTCGCCACGGCGCAGGGCTGGGTGCACACCAATCAGACGGCCGAGGAGGTTCGCAAGCTCGGGCGCCGGTCGCTGGCCATCAAGATGGATGTCACGAATCGCGAACAGGTTCGCGCGGTCTTCAAGCAGGTCAAGGAAGAGTTCGGTCGCATCGACATCCTTGTCAACAACGCTGCCACCCTCGACAACGTCGCCCAGATCCAGAACATGAGCTATGAGCTTTGGGATCGCGACATCAAGGTCAACCTCACCGGCGCGTTCAACTGCACGAAAGAGGTGTGGCCTTACATGATCGAGCAGAAGTGGGGCCGGGTCATCTTCATGGCCTCGGTCGCCGGCACGATGGGCGGGTTCGGCCAGGCGAGCTATTCAGCGTCGAAGATGGCGGTCATCGCGCTGGCCAAGACGGCCGCCCTCGAGGGTGGGCGCTACAACATCACCGCCAACGCAATCGTGCCCGGGATCATCGGCACGGAGGCTTTCAAGATGGGCAACCCTGAGATGAACGAGAGGATCATGAAGCGCACGGTCTTCAAGCGCCCTGGCGAGCCTGCCGACATCTCGCATGCCATCGCGTTCCTGTGCACCGACGAGGCCGGCTACATCACCGGCACAGCGCTCGAGGTGGCGGGCGGCATCCCGCTCTTCACCTTCTAGGCACTGTAGAGAGGTGGGAGAGTTTGCCGACGTCAGGCGCGAAGGGCCGGTGGCCCGCGTCGTCATGCACCGAAAGGGCAACAACGGCATCGCCGAGGACCTCATGGCCGAGCTGGCGAGCATCTTCACCGAGCTGGGCGACGACCCTGGCGTGCGGGCGATCGTGCTCGCCTCCGAGTACGAGAAATACTTCAGCGTCGGCGCCGACCTGACGGTGCTCGGCGCCATCGACCGTGAGTCGCCTGGCGCGGCCGAGCAGGTCGCCTCCTTCATGCGGCGGATGAACGCCCACTTCTCGACCATCGAGAGCTGCCCAAAGCCGGTGATCGCCGCCATCAACGGGCATGCGCTCGGGGGCGGCAGCGAGCTGACGCTCTGCTGCGATTTCCGGATCATGGTCGAAGATGGACGATCCCGCATCGGGCAGACGGAGTCCGCCCTCGGCATCATCCCCGGCGCGGGCGGCACGCAGAGGCTGCCTCGCCTCATCGGCAAGGCGCGGGCGCTGCCATACATCGTCGACTCGACGAGGTTGTCGGCGAAGGAGGCGGAGGCGGTGGGCTGGGTCGACCTGGCGGTCGCACCCGAGGACTTCGCAGCTGCCGTCGACGAGCGGGCGGCCACACTCGCTCGGGCCGCCACCCTGGCGATCGCGATGATCAAGGACGCCGTTCGGCGGGGCTACGACCTGCCTCTGGACGAGGCACTGGAGATCGAAGCCGCCAACTTTGCGCGCGCCGCGCTAAGCGACGACGCAGCGATCGGGATCATGAGCTTCCTGTCGAAGCAGGAGCCCGAATTCACAGGGCGCTAGTGTCGATTCCCAGGCGAGCCGTTCGTCGTGAAGATGAAGCGGCACCCAGGACCGCGCGGAATGGAGAAGGCGAATGAAGTACGTGCTCATGTTTGCAGGCAGCATGGAAGACCAGGAAAGCTGGGAGAAGATGCCCGAGGCCACGCGCGTTACCGCCTACGAGCAGGTCATGAAGTGGTTCGAGGAGCACAGCAAAGCGGGCCGGATCGTCGGTGGCGAGGAGCTCCAGGGCCCGAGCAGCTCGACGACAGTCCGCTTCAAAACCGGTAAGCCCGTCGTCACAGACGGCCCGTTCATCGAGGCGAAGGAGATCATCGGCGGGTTTGCGGTGGTCGAGGTGAAGGACCTCGATGAGGCGCTGGCCATGGCCAAGACCTGGCCCGGTGGCGGCGATGGGCGCATCGTCGAGGTGCGACCCGTGATCGAACACCCGAACGGCGGCTGACGAAGACGCAGACCGCCACGGACGCCGCAGTCGCCGCCGTCTTCCGAGAGGAGGCCGGACGGCTGACCGCGGCGCTGGTGCGCGTCCTGGGCGACTTCGACCTTGCGGAGGAGGTCGTCCAGGACAGCCTGGTGGCGGCGCTCGAGAAATGGCCGGAACAGGGCATACCGGACAAGCCCGGCGCGTGGTTGATGACCACTGCGCGGCGCCGCGCGATCGACATCCTGCGCCGCGACAAGAGATACCGCGAGAAGCTTGCCCTGCTGGAGCGTTCCCCGTTGGCGCCTGAGCCGGGCGAGGCAGACGATCGCCTCAGGTTGATCTTCACGTGCTGCCACCCCGCGCTCTCGCAGGAGGCGCAGGTCGCGCTGACCTTGCGCGCGGTCGTCGGTTTCACCACGGCGGAGATCGCGAGCGCTTTCCTCATTGCGGAAGCAGCTGTCGCCCAGCGCATCGTCAGGGCGAAACGCAAGGTCGTCACCGCCAACATCCCCTATCGCATTCCCGAAGGCGACGAGCTTCCAGAACGCCTTGGCTCGGTCCTGGCTGTGCTCTACCTGATGTTCAACGAGGGATACCTGAGCCGGGGGGCAGAGCTCGCGACGCGCAGAGACCTCGCGGAGGACGCGGCGTGGCTCGCGAGCCTGGTCGCGGCCCTGATGCCCGACCAACCCGAGGTGCTCGGGCTGCTGGCCTTGATGAAGCTGAACCTGGCGCGGTCGGCGGCGCGCTTCGACGCCGACGGGGAGATGGTCCTGCTGCCCGACCAGGATCGCGGCCTGTGGGATCGAACTCTCATTGCCGAGGGAGTCGCCCTGCTCGACCGCGCGGGAGCGATGAGGATGACCGGGCCGTACCAGGTCCAGGCCGCGATCGCCGCGCTTCATGCCGAGGCTCGATCGTGGGCGGACACGGACTGGCACCAGATCGTGGTGCTGTACGACTCGCTGGTGCGGATGGCGGACAGCCCCGTCGTACGCCTCAACCGCGCGGTCGCACTCAGCCACTTCGCGGGGCCGGAGGCTGCCTTGGGGGAGGTCAACGACCTGGCGATCGCGTTGCGCGGCTATCACCTGTTCCACTCCGCTCGCGCGGAGCTGCTCGACCGGCTCGGCGAGCCAGGGCTTGCGCGCGCGGCCCGTCGGCGGGCGCTCGACCTGTGCCTGAATCCCGCGGAGCGCTCCCTCCTGGGGCGGAAGCTGCGCGAGGGACGCTAAGCCGGGGTCATCCCGAGCTGCGCGGTCCGCCGCCGTACGAACTCGACCACCTCGTCGACCCGCTTCGGATCCAGGCCCACGCAGCGGATGACGAGCTCCTTGGTCTCGAAGTTGGGGTACGAGCCGACCGAGACGTCGGGGAACGCCTGCTCAAGCTCGCGCATGAGCGGGTAGAACCTTGCCTCCACCGCGAAGGTGAAGCGAATCTCGCGGACCGTCGCGGCCGAGCCTCCCGACAGGAACTCCGGCTCGAGCTCCTCAGTGAAGATGCTCTTGAGCTCGAGCGGTACGCCGGGCAGCACGAACAGCAGCTTGCCGTCGGACTCGTAGACGACGCCGGGCGCCATGCCACGCCTGTTCTTGAACACGCGTGCGGGATTCGCCGGGATGCGCGCCATCCGAAGGTTGCCCTCGGTCACGTCGGGCGATTCGAGCAGCCCTGCCTCGTGCATGCGGCGAACGCGCCTCTCGATACGCTCCCGGGTCTCATCCCAGATGACGAGCTCCCGCCCCAGCGCCGCGGCGAGCGACGCGAACGTCCTGTCGTCAGGCGTCGGGCCCAGGCCGCCGCAGCAGAATATGCGTGCCACCTCGCCGTCGGCGAGCTCGCGGTGCACCTGCTCCGCGATCTCCTGAGGGCGGTCGCGGATGGCGGTGATCCGTTTGACCGGGTAGCCGAGGATGCGAAGGCGCTCGGCGAGCCAGTGCGAGTTCGTGTCGAGCGTGAAGCCGCCGACCAGCTCGTCCCCGATCGCAACAATCGCCGACAGGGCCATGCGGGGACGATACTCGATGGGTGGCACCGGAGCGCCTTCATGGGGTCGTCAGGGGCGACGTCCAGGGGGTCGGGTTCCGCTATTTCATAATCCGTCGCGCGCAAGCGTTGGGGCTCGATGGTTGGGTGACCAACCGAGACGACGGCACCGTCGAGTTCGTCGCGGAGGGCAGCCGCGGTGACCTGGAGCAGCTAGTGCGAGCCGCCCGAGAGGGGCCGCGTATGTCCCGCGTCAAAGCTGTCGAGGTCAGCTGGTCGAGCGCCACTGGCGGCCTCGACCCCTTCGACCTCTCCTAGTTCGTATAACCTATCGCTCCGCGACCGAGCTTTGACTTCACGCTCGCCGCCGCCAGTCGTGCCCCCGTCCGCCGTGAGAGTGTGCAAGTGGAGGTCGTCGTCACTTGATGGATCCGAATACAGTCCTGTTCGCGGTGGCCGGCGGGGTCGCCGCCGTCCTCTTCGCGATCGTCCTGATCGCCGTCGTTCTCCGCGCGCCGCGGGGAAACGCCCGCATGCAGGAGATCTCCGCCGCCATCCAGGAGGGCGCGTCCGCCTACCTGAACCGCCAGTACACGGTCATCGCCATCATCGGCGCCGTCATAGCCGTCGTCATCGGCTTTTCCATCGGGTGGAAGACGGCGGCTCTGTACGTCGTCGGCGCCGTGCTCTCAGCGGCGGCCGGTTACGTGGGCATGAACATCGCGGTTCGCTCCAACCTGCGCACCGCGGAAGCTGCCAAGGGAGGCCTCAACAAGGCGCTGCAGGTGGCTTTCCGGGGCGGCTCCGTGACCGGGTTCATGGTCGTGGGCCTCGGGCTCCTCGGCGTGGCGGGCGCCTATTACGTCTTCAAGGATCCCGACGCCCTCGTCGGCCTTGCCTTTGGAGCGAGCCTTGTGTCGGTCTTCGCCAGGCTGGGCGGCGGCATCTACACCAAGGCGGCCGACGTCGGCGCGGACCTGGTCGGCAAGGTGGAGGCAGGCATTCCCGAAGACGATCCTAGAAACCCGGCAGTTATCGCGGACAACGTGGGCGACAACGTCGGCGACTGCGCAGGCATGGCGGCCGACCTGTTCGAGACCTACGCGGTGACCATGATCGCGGCGATTCTGCTCGGCTCGCTGCTCTTTAAGGACCAGGTCGGCTGGGTGATCTACCCGCTGTTGCTCGGTGCTGTCAGCGTCGTCGGGTCGATCGTCGGGACGTTTTTCGTCCGCGTCTTCAACCCGAACTGGATCATGGGTGCGCTGTACGCGGGACTGCTGGTGGCGGTGGTGATCGCGATCGCCGGCTTCTACTTCGTCACCCAGTACATGACTGGCAATGGCTACCTGAAGCCGGGCGGAGGTGTGAGCGACCCCAACAACCTCTTCTACGCAGGCCTCATCGGCGTGGTGATCACGGTTCTGATCGTCGCGATCACAGAGTTCTTTACTGAGACCGCGTACTGGCCGGTACACCTCATCGCGAAGGCGTCGGTGACCGGACACGCGACCAACATCATCGCCGGCCAGGCGATTGGCATGATGGCGACCGCGCTGCCGGTGACGGTGATCGCTATCGGCATCCTGCTCAGCTACAGCCTCGGTGGCCTGTACGGCATCGCAATCGCCGCCACAGCGATGCTGTCGATGACCGGCATCATCGTCGCGATCGACTCTTATGGGCCGATCACGGACAACGCAGGCGGCATCGCCGAGATGGCAAACCTGCCGGAGTCCGTCAGGACCGTCACCGACCGCCTGGACGCCGTCGGCAACACCACGAAGGCTGTGACCAAGGGTTACGCCATCGGTTCGGCCGGGCTTGCGGCCCTGGTGCTGTTCTCCTCGTATACCCAGGAGCTGACCCGTTCCGGCCATTCGACCAAGTTCGATCTCTCCGACCCGCACGTCATCGTCGGCCTGTTCCTCGGCGGCATCCTGCCCTTCCTGTTCGGGTCGCTGGCAATGCTGGCAGTCGGGCGGGCTGGCGGGCTCGTGGTGGAAGAGGTGCGCCGCCAGTTCCGCGAGATCAAAGGGATCATGGAAGGCACCGGCAAGCCCGAGTACGGAACCGCGGTGCGCATCGTCACCGCCGCCGCTCAGCGCGAGATGATCCTGCCAGGCATCATCCCGGTCCTCGCGCCGCTGGCCGTGGGCTACATCCTCGGCCCGCAGGCACTGGGAGGCATGCTCATCGGCGCGATTGTGACCGGCCTGTTCCTTGCACTCCAGATGACCAGCGGTGGCGCCGCCTGGGACAACGCGAAGAAGTACATCGAAGAAGGCAACCTGGGGGGTAAGGGCTCAGAGGCTCACAAGGCCTCGGTC
>JBGOTG010000025.1:0-17651 GCA_041476405.1 Candidatus Dormibacteraceae bacterium
ATGTGGCCAGGTCTTTCAAGCCCAACGTGAAGGCGAGAGGTTGGAAGAACTGGACGTTCAGGATGTTGGCGTAGATCGGCGCCCAGAGGAACAGCGTGAACCACCACCCGGTGATCGAGAGGACGAAGCCAAGCCCGCCTCCGAGGACGCGACTCTGCCATGCATAGTCGCCGCCCGTACGCGGCATCACGCTGACCAACATGGCGTAAGTGATCACGAGGAACGTCGTCAAAACGCCGAAGACCACAATCGCGGCCAGCAGCTGCCCGTCAGGGACCCAGTACACGAATGACATGCCGTAAAGGCCAAGCGTGATCAGGTTCACCGACCAGAACGAATAGACGAAAGCGTCGAAGGTCGACCAGGCTTTGACAAGCCCGGTGGCGTTGCGAAGGAACAGCCCGGGCTTCGCCGGTGTCCCCATAGTCGTGTCAGCCATGTTGCTTCCTCCTCACCTCTTCATCCGTTTACCAGCTGATAGCTCCTGATGCCCTTCTTGGGATCGAGCTGGATGATCGCTCCCATGAGCATTCCCTCCTCGTACGAGCTGCCCGGATTGATCGAAAGCGTCTTTCCGATCTTGATTGCGCCCTTGCTCTCGTGGATGTGCCCGTGCAGCGAGAGCAGCGGTTGATGCTTCTCGATGGCCTGCCGCACGGCGGTCGAGCCGACCGGCCGCAGCGCCCTTCCACCGTGGAGAAGCTTGAGGTCGGCGTCGATGGCCGGCGCTTCGTCGAGTCCTGACTTGTAGGGCGGGCAGTGCAGGTTGAAGATGGCGCGCGAAGGGTCCGTGATCTGCTTCGCCATCGCCTCGATGCGCTCGCCGAGCTGCTCCTCGGTCTCTTCGCGGTGCGTGTTCCAGGGCGTGTGATTGGACCACCCGGTGGAGATCATCGAGAAGCCGTCGATCTCCACCATCTGGCCCTCGCCCAGCTGGACCATGTCGGACTTCCGGACGACGTCATCCACCTCCATCTCATCGTCGTTTCCAGGGCATACGAAGACGCGCACACCTGACCCGGCGAGCTTGTCCTTGGCCATGTCCATCCAGCGCTGGACCCCGTCGAGCATCACCTGCTGGAACGTGTGCGTCCGCTTGTCCGCACTCCCGTCCAGCTCTTCCAGGCGCTCGGGCGTGACCCGCAGCGGGTAATAGCCTTTGCGGCGGATCTGGGCTTCGACGTCGCCCACCTCGTTTGGACCTACGGTCTGCGTCTGGCCCGCCATCGTGAGCGTGAACCGGCCGCCCTCCTCGACGATCGGGACAATGGCCTTGCCCGTCATGTCCCCACCACAGATGAGGACGTCGGCGTCGTAGAACTTGGCGGCGTTGAGGAATTTGCGCCAGCACATCTCAGATCCGTGCAGGTCGGTGGCGAAAAAAATCTTCGGCATTCCCTATCGCTCCACCAGAGCCTTGCGGATCTCCTGTTCGAAGCCCGTCACGTGGCGGCGCATGCCGTCTTCGGCCCGCTTTCCGTCCCCCGCAAGCACCGCTCGCAGCAGCTCGACATGCTCGACGACGGCCTCACGCAAGCGGACCTCGCGGTCGAGGACCAGGTACCAGAGCCGCAGGCTCAGGTTCAGGTACCGCTCCAGCGTGTTCTCCAGAAACGAGTTTCGCGCGGCGCGGTAGATCTGGCGATGGATGCGCTGGTCGAGCCTCATGAGCCCGCGCTGATCGGTCGCCCCGCCCGACTCCAGGAGGCCGAGCAGTTCCTGGACCGCGACCCGGTCGGCGGCGACAAGGCGCTCGGCGGCGAGTCTCGCGGCATGGGCCTCGAGGACGACGCGGACCTCGGTGATGCGGGCGAGGTCGGTGATGTTCACGTCCGTGACGAAAGTCCCCCGATGCGGAATCGACTTGACCAGGTTCTCGAGCGCGAGGCGCTGCAGCGCCTCTCTGATCGGAGTGCGGCCGATCTCGAGCTCCTTGCGCAGGCGGGCCTCCTGCACCACGGACCCGGGCGCCATGTCGAGGCTCACGATGCGATCCAGGATCCGGAGGTAGGCCGTCTCGCTCTGCGAGCGCGCCGCCTCGCCCGGCTCTGCGACCGCAAGGCTTGGTCCGTGCGCGCCGGCATGGGCTGCGCCGGCGCGCCTGTCCAAACGGACCTCGGAAGCCAACCCCCTACGCTCCTCCCGTCTTTCGCCCGACCGATATGCGACCGATATACGGCCGGAACCGTAGCACCACCCAAGTGGCTCGTCAATTACGGCCGGAGGCAGGTGTCCTCCCACTTGCCGGGGAGGTAGCGCCCCACCAGGCTTCTCCTTCGGGGTCCCGGCGCTCGTGGCGCGCGGGGGAGCCCGGAGGCGCCGTTAAGCGGTGGCCTCTCCAATCCACCTTCCCAGCCTCTCGGACTCGAGCACCTCGAGCGCACGCTCCCAACGGGCGTTGTAGTAGCCGCGAAAGTCGAAATCGACTGCCGAGATCTTGGCCTGGATGGCCCCCCACAGCGTCCAGCCGACGTCGGACATCAGGGCGAACAGGTTCATCCGCGCCAGCTGCTGCGGATCCTCCCGGCCGAAATACGCCGCGCACAGGTGGGCGCGCAGGTCCTGGTCGAACTCCGCCTCCTGGGCCGTGTTGCCCAGATCGAAGCACGGGTCGTTGTTGCCGCTCAGCTCGTAATCGACGATCCGCAACGAGGTGCCGTCGTCGATGAAGTTCTCACACAGGAGATCGTTGTGGCACGGCACGGACGGAAGCGCGCCCGCGACGACCGCCCCTTCGATGCGGGCGACCACCGGCAGCCAATCCCGGTATCCGTCAGGGATCGTGACCTTGTGCTGGTCGACGATGCCGAGGTAGTACTCGATCAGCCTGAACATGTTGAAGTCCTCGAGGAACCGCGGCGAGCCATGTAGCGCGCGGAAGGATGCGGCCATGTGGGACGCCATGCCCTTCGATTGCAGCGTTCGCGCCGACATAGTCGGGCCCTGTATGAACTCCAGCACGAGCACATCGAGTCCCGGGATGTGCTCGATGACCTTCGGACCGATGCCTGTCGTGGCGGCCGCCTTCGTGTTGTGCACCTCGTTCGCCCGATCGATCGCCAGCAGCTCGGTCGACTGCCCTGGGATGCGCATCACGTAGCGCTGTCCTGCAGCCTCGACGAGGTAGTTCTCGTTCGTCAGCCCGCCGGAGAGCTGCGAAACCTTCACCTCCCCGCCCTTCCACAAGGCGACCCGCGCCACGGCCTCATCGATCCGCGAGGTCACCTGGCGGCGCCCTGCTTCGAGATCACCGCGTCGGCCATCACGTCCGCCGGGACCAGCTCCCCGAAGACCTCGACCCGGACCTGCCCGCCTACGCCGATCTCGACCGGGAGGTATGAGTAGGCGAGGTTCCGCCTGGCGGTGAAGCCATAGGCGCAGCTGCGAACCCGTCCGACCACTCCAGCGTCGGCGTGCACCGCCTCGCCGCCGTAAATCGGGAGGTATTCGTCGCTGCCGACGGCCAGGGTTCTCAGCCGCCGCTTGATCCCCGACTCGCGCGCGGCGGCCAGCGCTGGGCGGCCGTTGAAATCGCCCTTGTCCAGCTGGACGCAGAAGCCGAGGCCTGCCTCAAACGGGTTGTCGAGCAGCGTCAGGTCGGTCCCGTAGTAGCGGTAGCCCTTCTCCATGCGTAGTGAATCCAGCACGCGGTAGCCGCCGGCGCGAATGCCGAAAGCGCGTCCGGCGGACATCAGGCGATCCCAAACCTGCACCGCCCAGCCGGGCTCGATGTAGAGCTCCCATCCGAGCTCGCCGACGTATGTGACCCGCTGGGCGAGGACCGACGCCTCACCGATACGAAGCTGCCGCGCTTGCATGAAGGGGAAACCGGCCTCCGACACGTCGCCGTCCCCGACGCGCTCGAGCACTTCGCGCGAGTTCGGACCCCACATGCCGATCACCGACAGCTCGTCGGTCGTCTCCCGGAGATCGACGGGAGGGTCGCCGTCCCGCAGCTGCGTCCGGAGCCAGCCGAGGTCGCTGTTCACGTAGCCGGCTCCGGTCACCACGCGGAAGTGCTGATCGGCGATTCGGGTCACCGTGACGTCGGCGGCCATCCCGCCGGTCTCCTCCAGGAACTGCGTGTAGACGACGCTGCCAGGCGCCCGGTCGATCCGGTTGCCGGACACCCGCTCCAGCAAAGGCAGTGCTCCTGGCCCGCGAACGTCGAACTTTCCGAAAGACGTCATGTCGATGATCCCGACACGCTCGCGGAACGCGCGATGCTCTTCGGCGAGCAGGTCGAAGTAAGGGGGACGCGTCCAGCCGAACCGTCGCTGGTCGGCGCCCGCGCGCCGCCACGGCCGGCCCGGCTCGAAATAGTCCGCGCGCTCCCACCCATGTTTGACGCCGAACACGGCGCCGTGGTCCTGGAGGCGCTCGTGCAGCGCGCTGGTGCGGCGCGGGCGGCCCCACTCGTCGGAGTCGTACGGATATCGGAGGTAGTAGTAGTACCGGTACGCCTCCCGCGCCAGCTCGGCGACATAACGGTGGTCGTGGTGCACCGGCCCGAAGCGCCAGGGCCTGTACGGATGAAGGTCGAGCTCTGAGGCGCCGGTGGTGATCAGCTCGGCGAGCGACAGTCCGATGCCGCCACCGCCGCCGAAGCCGTTGAGCGACAGGCCGGCCGCGAGGTAGAGGCCGCGCACGCCGGGAACGGGACCGACCAGAGGATTGGAGTCCGGCGTCATGGCGTCCGGGTGGCAGACCAGCTTGACGATGCCTGCCTCCCCCATGAACGGGAAGCGTCGCGCGGCGCCCGCCAAAAGAGGCTCGAACCGTGCCTGGTCGGGAGGGAGCGAGGTGCCCGCGTGGTCCCACGGCACGCCGTCGATCCATCGCGCCACCGGGTCGGCCTCGTAGCCGCCGAGGACGACGCCGCCGGCTTCGGACTTTCCATAGACGAGGTTGTCCGGGTCGCGGAAGCAAGGCATGTCGTGCGGCAGCTCGTGCCCTGGCACCGCGAGCAGGGCTGCGTGCTGGTGGTCGACAGGCGTCGAGACGATGAACACGCCGGCCATCGCCGCGATCTGTGGCGCCCAGATGCCGCCGGCGATCACTATCACCTCGGTCTCGATCCTGCCGTTGTCCGTCTGGATCGCCTTCACGGAGCCGCGTTCGCCGAGCTCGATGCCCGTCACCCGGTGTTGGGTGAGGACTCGCGCGCCAAGCCCGCGAGCCGCGGTCGCGAGGGCGTGGGTGGCTGTGTGCGGGTCGAGGTGACCGTCGCCGGGGACCCAGACGGCGCCGTGGAGCGAGCGCTTGGTGATCGCCGGCATCAGGCGAGCCGACTCGCCGGGCGAGATGAGCTCGACGTCCAGCCCGATTCCGCGCGCGCGGCTGACCCCGCGCTGCAGCTCCTTGAGCTGGTCGGGGCTCGAGGCGAAACGCAGGCCGCCGACGCGCTCGAAGACACCGAGCTCCTCGTAGAGCTCGATGCTGTAGCGGCGGAACCGCATCATCGTCGGTGACGGGTTGAACTGCGTCACCAGGCCTGCCGCATGGCATGTCGACCCGCTGGTCAGCTCGTCCTTCTCGAGGAGGACCGTGTCGCGCCAGCCTGCCTTCGCGAGGTGGTACGCGACGCTCGCGCCTGTTATGCCGCCACCGACGACCACAGCTCTGGCGCGATCCATTTCGGCGTAACTCTAGTGTCCCGCTTCGGAAGTTTCGGCCGAAATGCCAAAGGGCAGCGCTTCGCCGTGCCCGTGGCACCCTGCGGGTACATCCCGCCAGGCGCCCGATCTCCGCGTTGCCGGCTGCGCTACTCGCTTACAGGTCTGTCGACATGCTCGCTGCGTTGCTCACCGGCGCCTTGAGCTCGGGCGCCGATCGGGCGACTTTCGGCCGAACCTCCGAAGCAGGACACTAGTCAGGTAGGGGCTCTTGCTTCGTTTCGGGTAGAAAGAAGAGCAGGAACGCGCCGGCCAGCGCCGCCAGGCCCACCAGCTCGAGCGCCCGTCCGAGTCCGAGCGATTGCGACAGCGCGCCGACGGCCTGAAGGCCGGCCACGCTTCCGATCGCCGCTGCCACCGAGCCCGTCGCCTCCGCAGTCGCTCGAGCCCTGGTGGGAAAGAGCTCTGCCGACCAGGCGCCGAAGACCGGCGTGGCCGCGCTCGCGATGGCGCTCCAGAGCACGTTGCCGATGACGAAGCCGCCGATCCCGGTGGCGAAGCTGAGGCTGGCGACGATGGCGGTCGCCGCGGTCAGCGCGATCCCGGGTCGCCTGCGCCCAAACCGGTCGCTCAAGTAGCCGCCGGCAAGATAGGCGGCGCCGCCGACAACGCCGGAGACGACGATCAGCGCGCAGATCGCGGCGGGCGTCATATGCAGGACGTCGCTCGCGAAGACCGTGAACAGGAGGCCGGCGGGCTCCAGCAGAACCGCCAGCAACGCAGTGGTCGCCGACAGGACGAGAATGCGCCGGCGCCACTGTCCTCCCATCAGCAACCGCAGCGCGGAGCCGCTGGGATGGACGGCCTGCCAGGTCCTTCCCTCCGGCAGATGCAGCCAGATGACGGGTGCGGCGAGGAGCCCTATCCCGCCCGCGAGGAACAGCCAGCGCCAGTGGGGCGCGAGGAGCGGATAGCTCAGCACCGTGATCCCGGCGCCGAGGCCGCCGAGCACCGCGAGGACGCTCACTGCCTGGCCGCGACGCGTCGGTGGCGCTTCTTCGACGATCAGCGCCGTCGCCACGCCGGCCACCAGGACTTCGAAGCAGACGGCGACGAGGCGCATCACCGACAGCGCCGTGAGCGAAGGCGCGAACGCGCTGGCGAAATTGGCGACCGAGAAGCCGCCGACCCCAATGGCGATCAGCCTGCGGCGCCCGAACCGGTCCGCCAGCGTCGCCAGCGGGAGGGCGCCCAGGGCGCCGAAAGCGAGCACCGAGCCGAGGTTGGACAGGCCAGGGATGTGGGCGTGGAAGTCGGATTCGATCGCGGGCAGCGCGAGCACGAGGACTGAGCCGTCGAATGCGGTGAGGACGACAGCCAATCCGGCCCAGGCCAAAGTCCGTCTCTGCAAAGCATCGAGGTCGATCACGCGCCTGTATATTCGGCTGACTGATGGCTGCGGTGGTGAGTGTGCAGGCGCTTCGGAAGCGCTACCGCCGCCGCGACCCCTGGGCGGTGGACGGGGTCACGTTCGAGCTTCAGCCGGGGCAGGCTTTCGGGCTGCTGGGCCCGAACGGCTCGGGCAAGACCAGCGTGGTCAAGATGATCGCCGGGCTGCTCCGCCCGAACGAAGGCACGATCTCGCTGTTCGGCTCGGACCCCGGCAATCCCGCGGCACGCGCGGACCTCGGCTTCTCGCCGGAGGATCCCGACTTTCCGAAGTTCTTGCGCGCGGGCGAGGTGCTCGACTATTTCGCGAGCCTGCTCGGCCTTGACGACGAGGAACGAAAACGGCGGATTCCCGAAACCCTCGCCTTCGCCGGCCTCGAACAGGAGAGGCGGCAGATCCGCCAGTTCTCGAAGGGCATGAAACAGCGGCTCGGCATCGCTCAGGCGATTCTGGGCAGGCCCAAGCTCCTCATCCTCGACGAGCCTACCGCCGACCTGGACCCGCTCGGCCGCCGCGACGTGCGCGCGCTGATCGAGTCGTTGAAGTCGAGCGGCGTCGCGATCCTTCTCAACAGTCATCTTCTCAGCGAGGTCGAGCTCGTCTGCGACACGGTCGCGATCCTCGCCAAGGGCCGAGTACTCAAGGAGGGCACCATGGCGGAGGTCGTGCCCGAGGGCCGAAGTCTCGAGGACGTGTTCGTCGAGCTGGTGCAGGCCTCTTCGCCAAAGCACGAGAGCCTTCCGTCCTTCATTACAGAAAAGGACAATCAGTGAACGGAGCCCTTGCGGTCTCCCGTTACACGCTGGTCGAGCTGTCTCGACGCCGGATCCTGCTCGTCTTCTTCGTGATCGGGGCGCTGGGCATCGCCGCCATCGGCGGCGCCCTGAAGATCATCGCAACGGTGGTCCCGAACGCTGGCTCGTTCGGGGCTCCCGGGTCGGCCCCGCCCGACCCGGCAAAGGTGAGCCGCCTGCTCGAGCTCGAGTTTGTGACCCAGCTCATCGGCGTGGTCGGCTTCTTCGCCCTGCTGATCGCTTTCGCGATCGGCATGACCGCCATCTATCACGACCTGGAATCGGGGGCGGCGGTCGCAATCTTTTCCAAACCCGTGTCACGCCTGGCGTTCACCGCCGGCAAGATCCTCGCCGCGCTGAGCGCAATGGTCGTCATCGTCGGACTGCTCGGCCTGGAGACGAGGTTGGTGATGACGCTGTTCGGCGGCGGTCTCGAGGGAGCGCTGTGGGTGGAGACGGTGGCCGCCGTCGCCAACGCCTCCCTCCTGATGCTGATCGTGCTGGCGCTCAGCACCTGGATGAACAACATCATCGCCGCCGTGGTCGCATTCGTCTACAACGCAGTCGCCTCGATCGTCGTCGCCCTCCACGCCCAGCTGACCGGCGGAGGGCTCGGCGACAACGCGACAGTGAGGACGTTGCTCGACATCGCCTACTGGCTCGTGCCGCACCACCTCATGAGCGATGCTCAGAGGCAGCTGGTGCTGGCCGAGGTCGCGCTCTTCCCGCCGAGTGACCAGGGCGGCACTTCGACGGCGGACATACTGAGCTCGGTGCCCGGGGCATCCAGCGTCGGCGACTTTGTCTGGTGGGTCTTCCTGGTCGTCCTCATGGCGGCGCTGGTCTACGCCGCAGTCAGGCGCCGCCAGGTATCGAAGGTGGCGGCGGGGAAGTCGCTCATACGAGGCGCAGGCGTTTCAACACGTAAGGGCCTGGGCCGAGGAAGCCGCACGTGGCAGCGACATGCGCGATCGACACGCCGAGTATCGAAGGCGGCCCGGGCAGCAGCCAGAAGGCCAGGCCCAGGGGCACCCCGACCAGGGCGGTGGCCAGTGTGTCGGCCCACGGCCAGCCCAGGCGGTGATAGAGGACGTAAGCGAGGGTGCCCGCAGCGAAGCCGACGGGCGCTCCCAGCGCAGCGCCAAGCCCGCCCTGGATCAACCCCCGGAAGAAGACCTCCTCGATCGGTCCGTTGAGGAGGTAGAAGCCGGCCTGGAACCACGCGTCGCCCGCTCCTGCGGGTGCGCTCAATGAGCCCCTGCGACGCGTGAGCCACAGCTGGGCGAACCCCGCCGCGACGAACATCAGGGGCGCCATGATCACGCCGAACAGGAGCTGAACTGCAAGCTGTCCATGTCCGAGCCCGATCCAGGACGGTCGCGACGCGAGCAGGTAAACAGCGGCGCTCACGACCGAAAACGGCAGCAGGCGGACCAGCAGGTCCGGTCGCATCCAGGTCCAGCTGTCTGGAATACGGGTCAGCACAAGTCGCGTTGGAGTCTTCGACGTCATGCGAATCGACATCTTCTACGACTACCTCTGCCCATTCGTTTACCGATCCTCCGTCCTCCTGCGGAACGTGCGGGATTCAGGCGAGCGACAGGTTGAGGTTCGCTGGCGTTATTTCTCCCTCACCCAGGTCAACTCAAAGGATGAGGGCTGGACGGTGTGGGACGCACCCGAGTCCGAGCACGTGCGTGGGCGGCTTGCCTTCAAAGCCGCCGAGGCCGCCCGCCGCCAGGATGCTTTTGAAGACTTTCACTCGCGGCTCCTGGGAGCCCGGCACGTCGATCGTATCGACATCGACGACGCGGCAGCCGTCGA
Source organism: Candidatus Dormibacteraceae bacterium (assembly GCA_041476405.1). Lineage (GTDB taxonomy): Bacteria > Chloroflexota > Dormibacteria > Dormibacterales > Dormibacteraceae > Palsa-872. The sequence goes on from JBGOTG010000025.1 coordinate 9,684, forward strand.
GCGCGTCGCCGACGAGTCAGGGTTGAACCTGGACCGCTTGCGCAAGGACATGGCCGACCCCGGCATCCTGTCGGCCCTGGCGCAAGACCATCGCGGCGGTGTCGCAGAGCACGGCGTCTTCGGTACCCCCACGTTCGTGTTTCCCGACGGAGCCGCCGCCTACATACGCCTCTCAGAACCACCCGAGGCCGCGGATTCGGTGGGCATCTTCGACCGCCTGGTCGCAGTCGTGGCCGGCGAGCCGCGCATCCTCGAGATCAAGCGCCCCGTCAAACCTTCGCCCGATTGACGTGGCACCACCAGCTCTTGCTCAGCTGTTAGGTGCGTAGATGACCACCTGGTCGATCGTCGCCACCGCGTGGTAGCGGCTGCTGACGAAATCGGCCAACACCGGGTAGTTGCTCATCGGGTACATGGAGAAGTCGCTCCAATTGCCGTGAGCCGTGTCCACTATGAGGGCCGGCGGGTTCCGTTCGAGGTCGGCCTTCAGCTCGGGCCAGACCCGGGCAGTCGTATCCCAGTTGTTCGGTGGCAGGCCGGACCCGCGCGCGAATCCACGTAGGAAACCAGGAAAGCGGGTCGCCATCATGCGGTCGGACTCCAGGTAGAGCGCGGGCCAGTCACCCCAGACGAAGACGCGATCCTGCGGACCCGTATGCGCGTGGATGTAAGCCGCCACCGTCTCGTGCTGGGGCACCGGCGGGCTGAAGTCATACGTCAGGGGGTCGGCGACCAGGTCGAATGCGCCCCAGGCGAGCATCGGCGCTGCGAGCCCGGCGATCGCCGCTCCCGCGACCCATCGTCGCATCGAGGTGTCCAGGGCCTCGTCGATCGCGAACGCGGCCAGCAGGGCAAGCGGGCCCATCACCTGGATGAAGTAGTGCCACGACAGGTGGCCGCCCGCCAGGGAGCCAGGCACCGACACGATCAGCCAGGCGACGATGAGGCGCTGCCCTGGCTGCAAGCGCTTCCAGCGCCAGGCGAAGGCAATCGCGGCCACCCACACCACCGCCGCCGATCCGACGAACGGCGCGATGCTGTCCTTGGCCCGCTGCCAGACGAGGGCAGGCGTCCAGTTGGTGGACGCATAGCCATACAGGCTGCCGACGGTCCAATCCCAGAACCCGATGAGCGACCCGGTCGCGGCAAGCAGCGCGGCGCCGATCAGCAAGACCGCGGCCAGGCCCGCGGCGAACAAGGCGGAGGCGCGAGCTCGCTTGCCCGACGGTTCCAGCAAGAAGACCGCGACGGGGAGGAGCAACAGGTTGACGGCGGCCGACTGCCTGAACGCGCCGGCCGCCACCAGCAGCGCTCCAGACCACAGCCACCGGCGGCGCAGCATCAGGAGGACGGAGGCGGTGAGCGGCAGCATCATGAACAGCTCGGTGTTCGAGGCGAGGAGCCGCGGGTTCCCGGCGCCGGTGAGAATCCCGTAGATGAGCGCCGCAAGCAAGCCTGCGCGAGCACCGGCCAGAGAGCGGCCGGCAAGGTAAAGGAGCACGCACGTGGCCACCATGACCAGCAATCCGATGGCGTGGATCGCCGTCATCTGATAGGTTCCCGCGATCCGGAAGGTCGCCGCGTAAGCCCAGAAGATCCCGGGCGGCTTGTTGTCCACACCACCGGCGGCGTACAGGGCGCCACCGCCGTTCATCAGCGCCGCGATCGAGCCGTAGATCGCCTCGTCCCCGTCCATCAGGCGGTGAAAGAACGATGGGGCGTGCGCGACCACGACCACCACCGCGACGAGCGTGCCCCACAGCGCGATGCCACCGGAGCGGCCGCGCGCTGGAAACGTGGTCATGGCGTCCGACTATATGCGCGCTGTAACGTCGAGCGGTGACTGATGCTCGGCGGTTCTTGCCGGGGCTTGCCCTCGCGGCGATCCTGATCGCCATCGCCCTCGATTTCTGGTCCCGGCCGGAGCCGATCGGCATCGACTTCCACACCTACGAGGCCGCGGCGCGGGTGGGACTCGAGCAGGGCTGGTCGCATATCTACGATCAGGCTCGCGTCACCGTCGAGCAGGAGCTTCTTGCTCCCGGCCAGCTGACGCAACCATTCATCAGCCCGCCGACGGTGGCCTGGCTGGCCGCGGCGCTTGCGCCGTTTCCTTACGAGCCGTCCTACTACATCTGGGCGGCGCTGACGCTCGCCGCCTTTGCCGGCGCGCTGGCCTGGTCCGCGACAGGCCGCGGGCTCGCCCGCTGGGTCCCCGTGACCGCGGCGGTCGCCCCCTGGTGGGTTTTGCACGCCGTCCATCTCGGTCAGGTGGTGCCGCTGGTGGCGGCGGGCGTGGCGGTCGCATGGCGCCTCCTTCGCGAGGATCGCAACGTGGCCGCCGGCTTGGCGCTGTCGTTGTTGTTGCTGAAGCCGAACACTGCGTTCATCGTTCCATTCGCCCTGCTGGCGGCGGGGCGGTACAAGACCTTTGCCGCGCTGTCGGCGGCGGGCGCCGTGCTCGCCCTTGTGGCGATGTTGACGTTGGGGTGGGACGGCATCTCGGCCTACCTGAGCCAGCTGACCGGGCCGCTGCCGCGGGGGGCTGACTCGTTGACGTTGGAGGGCGCGCTCGGCGTCAGCGGTGGCCTTGCCACCGCTTTGCGCATCGTCATCGTCGCCACCGCTCTCGTCGCGGCCTTCAGGCTCCGAGGCTCGCCAGGCTCGGTGGTCGTGGTCGGGATCCTGGGATCGCTGCTGGCGGTCCCATACCTCCACGCCTCCGATTTCTGCGTGCTCAACGTTGCGGCCTTGATCGTCTGGGGGGAGCGGACCACGCTGGCCTGGCGCCTGCCGCTCGCGTTCGCCTGGCTGCTCGCGACGCCCTATGCGGTGATCAGCAAGCTGGAGCCGAAGCTGGAGCAGTGGCCGATCTTCGAGATCGTCTTTCTGGCGGCGATGGTGATGGTGGCATGGCAGGTGAGCCGCGCCAGTCCTCGCGATAAAGTGGTGGGCGCCTCATGACCTACGTGCCCGACGCCAAGCGTTACTCGACGATGACCTACCGGCGCAGCGGTCGCAGCGGGCTGAAGCTCCCGGAGGTGTCACTCGGCCTGTGGCAGAACTTCGGCAGCACCCGCCCGCTCGAGACCAGCCGGGCGATCATCCTGCGCGCGTTTGATGTAGGCGTCACGCACTTCGACCTGGCCAACAACTACGGCCCGCCTTACGGCTCGGCCGAGGAGACGTTCGGCGCCATCCTGGCAAGCGACCTCGCCCCATATCGCGACGAGCTCGTCATCTCCACCAAGGCGGGCTGGGACATGTGGCCTGGACCTTACGGAGACCTCGGTTCGCGCAAGTATCTGCTGGCCAGCCTCGACCAGAGCTTGCGAAGGATGGGCCTCGACTACGTCGACATCTTCTACTCGCATCGCTTCGACCCGGACACCCCTCTCGAGGAGACGATGGGTGCGCTCGCCTCGGCAGTGCGGAGCGGCAAGGCCCTATACGCGGGCATCTCGTCCTACACGAGCGTTCAAACCAGGCAGGCCGCGGCAATCCTGCGGGACCTGGGCACGCCGCTGCTCATCCACCAGCCGTCTTACAACCTGCTGAACCGCTGGATCGAGGACGACGGGCTTCTCGACGTGCTCGAGGAGGAGGGCGCCGGCTGCATCGTGTTCTCGCCTCTCGCCCAGGGTGTGCTGAGCGGAAAGTATCTGACCGGCGTGCCGGAGGGATCGAGGGCCACCCACTCGCGCTATCTGTCCGCCGAGGAGATCGCAACTGTCACCCTGGCCAAGGTACGGGCGCTGAGCGCCATCGCCGCGCGTCGCCAGCAGCCGCTCGCCCAGATGGCGCTGGCCTGGACGCTGCGCGACCCGCGCGTGACCTCTGCCATCATCGGCGTGAGCAGCGTCGTGCAGCTCGAGGAAAACCTTGGCGCGCTCAGCAACGGCGAGTTCTCGCCGAGCGAGCTCGAGGAGATCGACAGCGCGGTGAAACCGGAGGCTGCAGCCCAGGCGCGCTGAGCTGCTTTACAGGCGGGGCTGACCCCGGGACACAGCCGAACGCATAATCAAATCGCCCGCCCCTGACTGAAGGGGAACTCTTGCCACTGGACATTCGCGACATCGACGGCCCGCTCCGCGTGCTCGCTGGACCGGGCACCGGGAAGACGCACGCCCTTGTCGACCTGTACGAGCAGGCCGTCCGCCAGGGCGTGGCCGGACGGGGCCAGATCCTGGTGCTCACGTTCTCGAACGGGGCCGCCGCGGAGATCGCGGAACGCATCGATCGGCGCCTGGCGGACGACTACGGCGAGGCCTGGATCTCCACATTCCACAGCTTCTGCTCTCGCCTGCTCCGCGAGCATTCGCCGGACCCGGAGCGGCTTCTGCTCGACGGGTTCCAGGAATCGATGGTGATGCGCAGGGTGCTCGCCGAAATGGAAGACGACGTCCTGGGCGGCCTGGCCGGGGTGCGGGGCTCGGACGCGTTCGCTCGCGACCTCCTGACGTTCGCCGCGCTGATGAAGCAGAACCTCGTCCATCCATCGGCCCTGCTGCTCGCCGCTGAGGCCAGCGCCGGCGACCGCCTGCGGGTCCTCGCCGCCGTGTACCAGGCTTACCAGGACCGCATGCAGCGTGGCCGCATGGTCGACTTCCGCGACCTGATCATCGGAGCCATCGAGCTGGTGCAGTCCAACCCTGCCTTGCGTGAGCGGTTGCGCGCGCATTTCCGGTTGATCCTCGTGGACGAGTTCCAGGACGTCGATCCGGCCCAGTTCGAGCTCCTGCAGCTACTGGCGCCGCCGGCGTCGCGGCCTCGTCTGGTCGTCGTGGGCGATCCCGACCAGTCGATCTACGGTTTTCGTGGCACGGTGCCGCGCCTCCTCAGCCACGAGTTCTCCGCCGTCTACGGCGGCGCGACGATGAGGCTCGACGATTGCCGCCGATGCTCGCAGGAGGCTCTCGATGCGGGCGAGAGGCTTCTCGTCGCGACGCAGCCCGGTCGCGAACCTCGCGAGCTGCGGGCGGCGAATCGGTCGCGACCGCCCGCGGTGGTGGTCGCGCGTGAGGGCGATGGGGTCGATGAGGCGTTCTTCAGCGCGCGGGAGATCAAAAGACTTCACGCGGAGTCGCCCGACCTGCGGCTCAGGGACTTCGCCATCGTGCTGCGCAGCACCACATGGCTTGGCGGCCCGTTCGAGGAGGCTCTGCGCGCGCTCGGGCTGCCGTACGAGGTGCGCGGTTCGGGGGCCATCGCCCGCAACGAGGTAGTCCGGTTTCTCGTCGGCTACCTGGAGTCTCTGCGCATGCCCGACGACCCTGACGCATTCGAGGGCGCGCTGTCCTCCAGCCTCGGGGGCGTCGGAGCCCGGACCCTCAGCCGCCTGCGCGCCCACGCCCGCGAGGAGAGCAGGCCTCTGACGCGAGTGGTCCGGCGTCTCATGTACGTGCTCGCTTCTCAGGACCCGGTGCGGTATCCGCTGCCATGGGGAGGAGAGCCTCCCGCCGAAGTGAGCTCGGTGCCGGATTACCTCGAGCATCTTTCGCAGCAGGAGCTCGACAGCTTGCATGCCGCGATGGTCGCCCGCCATCGACTGCTCGGTCGCGTGTCGCGGATGACTCTCGCGAGCCTCGCGTACTCGGTCCTCATCGAGGACGGCGCCATGAAGCGCCTCCTCGACCTCGGACTTGCGGCTGACCAGCGCGCGGAGGCGATCGCCGACCTCCGCTCCGCGATCACGGGGCTCGAAGCGATCGAGGCCGTTTACGAGCGGCTGCACGGCGCAAGACCCTTGTTGGGCGACATCACCGGCTCGCTCGACGCTCTTTTGACCGGGGCCGCCGACGACACAGAAGCACCCGCTCAGGGAGCCGACCACCGGCGCGACGCCGTGCAGGTGCTTACCGTGCACCAGGCCAAAGGGCTCGAGTTCGAGGTCGTCTTCTGCTCGGGCTTCGCGCACGGGCTGTTTCCGCTTGCCGCCAGGCCGCACCCGCTCCTGGAAGCGGAGGACCGTGCCTGGCTCGAGCGTTTCAAGGTGGGCTTCATGCCTTCATGGCCCTCGGATCCCGATGGACACCTGGCCGAAGAGGCCCGCCTAGCCTTCGTGGCCATGACGCGCGCCAAGGGGCGTCTGTACATCACGTATGCGGATTCCTACCTTCGACAGGCCGGGCCTTCGGTCTTTCTCGGTCTGGCGCAGCCGGAGGCCGAGGAGCGAGAGCTCACGCGTGCGTCCGGGCGCCTGGAGCCAAAGGACGTGCTGCTCGCGCGCGAGGCGGAGGTGTTGATCGCCGCGCACCGCGAGGCGCTGAGCGATGGTGCTGGAGGCAGGGCGCTGGCCCTCGGCCTCGACCTGGCGTTCCTCACCGATCGAGAATCGGGCGAGCCGTTCGAGCCCTATGGCGGGGATCGCAATCCGGCCGCCGTCGAGATCGGCCACTTCAGCCCGACGACGTTGAACAACTACCTGAAGTGCCCCCGCCTGTACTGGTACAGCAACCACCCGGGCCTGGTCGACGAGCCGCGATCGGTGGCAATGGAGCGCGGCGGATTTCTCCACGAGGTGCTGGAGGACTTCCACGTCAACGAGCCTGAATGGCATCCGCTCGAGCCGGCGCAGCAGCGCGAGTGGCTGGAAGCCTCGCTGCAGAAGCAGCTCGAGTCATATCTCTCGCGCATGGAAGGCGTGCTCGACCGCAAACGCGAGGAGCTTCAGGTGCGAGCCGTGCTCGGCAACTACATCAAGTTCGTCACAGGTATGCAGCTCATCCGCCGGCTCCGAACGCTTGCCCTCGAGCGCCGGTTCCACCTCCAGCTGGACGGCGCAGAGATCGTGGGCAAGATCGACCGCGTGATGGACGTCGGCGATGGAGAGGTCGAGGTCGTCGACTACAAGACGGGTGGCGGCAAAGCCATGAAGTACGCGTACGAGGCCTACTTCGGGCCCGAAATGTCCGACGTGCAGCTGGCGCTCTACTACTTCGCCTGCAAGGACGGCGTCGACGACGAGGGCAAGGCGCTCGGCTTCCAGCCGCGTTTCCTTTCGCTCTGGTATCCGAAGGACTGGGTGTGGGGCGGTATGCGGCAGGACATCTTCAGCGTCGGGCGTCCCGCCGGTCTGAAGGAGTATCGCGAAAAGGCGCTGACGGCCGAGGATCTGGACCGCAGCCGCGCCGTCGTGATGCAGGCCATCGCCGGCATCAAGGCAGGGCACTTCGAGCCCGCCCCGCGCAATCTTCCCGGCACGTGCGTGACCCGCTTCGGGAGCTGCCCGCACGCGGCCATCTGCCCGTACGGGGGCGCACCTCCCGAATGACGCTCAGCCCGGAACAGGCGGCGGCGGCTCATGCCGGTCCTGACGGCGCGTTTCTCATCGCGGCCGGGCCTGGCACCGGCAAGACCTTCACCGCCACGGAGCGCTTCTGCTGGCTGGTCGAGCAGGGCGTGGCGCCCGACCGCATCCTCACGGTCACCTTCAACGATCGCGCGGCCGAGGAGCTGAGGCAGCGGATCACGAAAGAGCTCGCCACGCGCCGCCCCGACCTGGGGCGCCAGGCCCTCGACGGCGCCTGGATCGGCACGTTCCACGGCACGTGCGCCCGGCTGCTGGACGAGTTCGCCTACCTGGTGGGCGCGCCGCGCGAGATGAGGGTCCTCGACGAGACGGCGCAGCGCCTGTTCGAGCAAGATCTCGTCGCCCGCCTGCGGAGTGGCGCGGCGACCCCGGTCGATCCAGACTCTTTCACCGCCCTGTCGGTCGAGGACCTCGACGACCTGCTCCGTTCCGGCCTACGCTTCCTGCTCAAGCTGAAGGGACGCGGCATCAGCCCCGAGCGCTTTCAGCGGCGCGCACAGGACCTGCACGCCAAGCATTGGGCCGCGCGTCCGATCGTGCGCTCCAACGGCTCCGGCGGCCCCGACCCGGCCCACGCCGAGCTGGAGGCGATCGAGGTCCTGACCCTCGTCTACCGCACCTACGAAGAGGCCTTGCGCGCGGCGGGCCTGCGCGAC
>JBGOTG010000026.1:0-17254 GCA_041476405.1 Candidatus Dormibacteraceae bacterium
AATATCGTGGTTCCGCTGACCACCCTCAGCGACAAGGCCAAGGTCAAGCAGCAGATCGAAGCCATGAACCTGGGCGATCCACCCTCTTATGTGCCCGACCTGAACGCCGCCGACCAACAGCTGACCGCAACCAATGCGTCGCTCAAGCACATCATCCTGCTTGGCGACGGGGACGCCAATTTCGGCGATTACCAGTCGGTCATCGAGGCCATCCACGGACACGGCGTCACGATCTCGACGGTGGCCATCGGCTCCGACACCGGTGGCGCGGCCCTCTTGCAAGCGATGGCCGGATGGGGTCACGGGCGCTTCTACCGGAGCGCAAGCATCCAGGACGTGCCTCAGATCTTCCTCAAGGAAACCCAGGAGTCGCTCAAGCCGTGGGTGGTCGAGGGCGTCATCACTCCTCGGTTGTCGTCGTTGGCCGAAGTCTTGCCCGGCGTGCCGCTTGACTCGTTCCCGGCACTCACGGGTTACGTGGCGACCACGCCACGCGCCGCCGCTGATGTGGTGCTGAAGAGCCCGCAGGGCGATCCACTCCTGGCGACATGGCAGTACGGGCTGGGCCGCGTCGTCGCCTGGACAAGCGACGCCCAGGGGCGCTGGACCGCCGCTCTTCTGGGATGGCCATCGGCCAACCGCTTCTTCGGGGATGTGGTTCGATTCAGCCTGCCTCAGGCGGGGGATCCGGCCCTCCAGGTTGAAGCTCAGGTCCAGGGCGATCATGCGCACCTGCTGGTCACGTCCCCCTCGGCGTCTGGTTCGGCGGTCAACGTGAGCGCCGTAGCGCCTGACCTTTCAAACGTTGACCTGGCCCTGGCGTCGACCGGTCCCGGGCGCTTCGAAGGTGACCTTCCGACCGACCAGGTCGGAAGCTATCTGCTGCACGTGACGGACTCGATCGGGGGCGTCGTCAAGCACGCGAACACGATCGGTCTCGTCGTTCCCTACTCGCCGGAGTATCGCAATCTGGGCACCGATGACGCCACCTTGACCGCGATCGCCCGAGCCGGGGGAGGCGTGCTCCTCACCGATCCGTCGTCGGTGTTCGACCTGGCGGTCCCCCCGGTCCGTGCGGCCCAACCGATCGGGGAGCTGTTGCTGATCATCGCCATCCTGCTGTTTCCGATCGACGTCGCGTTGAGAAGGTTTGTATTCAAAGCCGCAGACCTTCCAGAGTGGCGTGCGGCGTTGGGCCGCGCACCATCGCCTTCACTCCCGGCCGAGGCGACGGTGGCTCGACTGCGAGAACGCGTGTCTGACGTACGCACGGCGCGCACCCCCAAACCTCCGCCACGAACACGCTGAACAGTCAGCAGCTCAGGTGGTGGGGCGTGTCCTGCCAAGCGACTGGATCGGCCAGCGCTGAGGCGGATCCCACGATTGAAGAGTACCGGCTGGTGATTGAGGGCGAGCTATCTGAGCAGCCTGCGGGTCGCGGCGCTGATCAGTCGCGCGGCCGCCTCGGCGTTGCGGCCGCTCGCGGCGAGCGTCTCGTAGCTCTCGAACGAAGTCATCGCGGTCAGGAGGTCGGCCATGTCGGCGAGGTCACCCGGTGGAGGTGTGAGCCGGCGCAGCAGCACGGTGATCGCCTGGCGTCTGCGCTGGTTTCGGTCCTCGTGGTCCCTGAAGTCGGGGTCGAGCGTGCTCAAAGCGCGTAGTCGCTGGATGACCAGTCGCTCCGATTCCCACAGTTGCATGAACACCTGCACGAGGATCTCGAGTCCGGCCATTGGATCGGGCGCCATGAACGCCTGGGGAAGCCTGCCGATGCCGCCCCGAGTCGCGAGGTCGTCGGACAGAGCCGCGATCAGACCCGGTTTGGATCCGAACTGGTAGTAGACGGTCATCCGGGCGACACTCGCCCGCTCGGCCACCGCGTCGATGGTCAAAGCCGCTCTGCCTGCCCCGCTGAGCAGCGACCGCGCAGCTTCGAGGATCCGCGACCGGGTCACGTTCGTGGCCGTCTGGCGCTGTTCGGATTGGTAGGTCCGCGGACTCACTGGCTTGACTCTACCAAATTGGTTAGACTATCCATACAAATTCCGCTCGGTTGGAGGTGGTCGGCCATGTCTCCCGCTCTTGCGACTCAGATCGTCGCCCGCTCGATCGCCGTCGTCCAGGTCGCCCTTGGGATCGTCGTCTGGACCGGGCACGGAGATGCGCTCATCCCGGTCCACGTCACGGTCGGACTGCTTCTCGTCGTCGACCTGTGGGCGGCGGTTGCCCTCGGCCTGCGCTCAAGTGCTCCGGCCGGCCTGGCGGTCCTGGCCTTGGTCTGGAGCGTGGGCATGCCCGTGTTCGGCCTGGTCCAGACCAGCCTCTTGCCGGGAGACGCTCACGTCGCGATCGAGGTCCTCCACCTGGTGGTCGGTCTCGCCGCGCTCGGCCTGGTCGAGGCGCTGGCTCGCAGCAGCCGGCGCCGCCAAGGTGTCAAGCCCTGAACGTCCGGCCCTTTCGTTTCGGTGTGAATGACGTTCCCGGACCAGGTACTGTCGCCGGCGCCCTGCGTTACGAGGCGCTCGGCTACGACGTGCTGCTGGCACCTGATCGGCCGCAGCTTCCGTCTCCACTGCCGGTCCTCGCCGCCGCCGGCGCAATCACAGCACACATCGGCCTGGGCACCTACGTCCTGGCAGCAAGCCTCCACGAGCCGCAGGCGCTGGTGCGGCAGCTCAAGGCGATCCAGGCCGTGGCGGCGGACCGGTTCGAACCCGGCTTCGGCGCCGGTCTCGAAGCGGGACCGGCAGTGGAAAAGCACAGACGACTCAGCACGCTTTTGGAGATGGTGCGGACGGAGCTCCCCAAGGCCCGCATCCTGGTCGCGGCATCCGGCCGGGGCGGGCTGGAGCTGGCTGCACGGTTCGCCCAGACCGTGGCCCTCAGCCTTCCGCCATCCGCGACCGATTCGGAGATCTTGCAGCGCGTCGATCTGCTTGACGGCGCGCCTGGCATCCAGCTGAACTACAGCCTCGCCGCCGTCGGCGACCTGCCGACCCCGTGGCTGGCGAGACAAGGAGTGGACGTACAGGCGCTGCGCGCTGCGGGCGCGGCGTCAGTGCTCTGGGGCGACGCGGACGCGATGTGCGAACAGTTGGAGCAGCGGCGAGAAAGGTTGGGCATCTCTTACTGGACTGTGCCGGCCGCGTTCGCCGAGCACCTGGCGCAGGTAGTCTCGATGCTTCGGAGCCGGTGACCTTTCATCATCTTGCCTGATCTTGCGAAGTCGGTTCCAGGCCGGCGAGCAGCTTCTTCAGCAAGGCAACGAGTACTCTCCGGTCTTCTTTGGTCAGCACCGCCAGCAGCTCCTGCTCGCCGCGCGCGTCCGTTGCGACGGCCTGCTCCAGGACTTTGCGGCCGGCGTCGGTGAGCTCGACCAGCACGCCGCGCCGGTCCTTAGGGTGGCGAGTCCGTCTGACGTAGCCTCTGCTCTCGAGGCGGTCGAGGCGGCTGGTGATGCCCGCCGACGACAGCATGAGTCCCTTGAACAGCTGCGTGGGCGAGAGCTGCTGCTTTGAGCCCGCAAGTAGAAGCGCGCCAAGCACGCCAACCTCGCCGCGATTCAGCCTGAAGCTTCCAAACGCCTCTTCCTGTTGGCGGGCTATGTGTAGGCCGATTCGCGAAATACGAGCCGTCACCTGATAGGGCTCGATCTCCTGGCGCGAGCGAGTAGCCGACAACCGGTCGAGGAGTTCATCGGTCCAATCCTTCTGCGCCATGCGATGAGTATATGGAATGGATCTCTCGCATGCGAGATTCTCTGAATCAGGTATCTCGTTAGCGAGTAATTCAAGGAGTAGGAGCTATGAAGCTGAAGCCCGTTTTGACTGGAGGCCTGGTGGCCGCAGCATTGACCGCGGCAGCGTGCGGCACAGCCGGTCCGTATGCCGCCGCCCCGAGTCCATATCCGACCAACCAGCCGGCCGCATCGCCAGTCGCGACCTCGCCCAACCCGATTCCGAGCTCGCAGCCGGCCGGCAAGATCATCCGCACCGCGAACACGCGGCTGGGCCAGATCCTGGTCGGTCCCACCGGGAGGACCATCTACCTGTTCCTCGCCGATTCTGGCACCACCTCTGACTGCAACAGCGCCGGCTGCGTCCAGGCGTGGCCACCGGTCCTGACGATGGGCGCCCCGCAAGCGGGACCCGGAGTCAACGTGTCGCTGCTCGGTACCACGACACGCCGAGACGGCACCACCGAGGTCACCTACGCAGGTCACCCTCTCTACTACTTCGTTTCGGACGCGAAGCCGGGCGACGTCACCGGTCAGGGCGTCGACGCCTTCGGCGCGCCCTGGTACGTCGTCTCGCCGTCCGGCCGGCGGATCAGCTGAAGGCAATCGCGGCTCAGCAGGCCACCGGCGCCAGGCATCACGCGCGCCGGTGGCTTGACAGCCGCTCTAGGCATGTGATTGAATGATCAACCAACCATTGGTTGATTGTTCAACCAAGGCGCCCTGCAACGTAATTCAAGGAGGCCAGGTGTCAAGCGAAACCCGGGAAAAGATCCTTCAAGCCGCCTTCACTGTGCTCAGCCGGCAGGGCTACGAGCACGCCTCGATCAAGGAGATCGCGGAGGCGGCGGGCGTGGCGCAGGGTCTCGTCCATTACTACTTCAAGTCCAAGCAGCTCCTGGTGCTGGCGGTCCTCACGTTCGTTTGCCAGAAGATGGAGCTCGGCGTGCTAGGGGTTGCCGGCGCGCAGGCCGCGTTCGAGGAAACCAAGGAGATGCTGCGCAACAGCAGGGACACCAACGCTCTGTACGTCCAGCTGATCGGAGCCGGCCTGCACGACCCCGAGATCGGCGCCGGCGTGCGCGAGTTCATCCGGTCCGAGCGCGATCACGTTGAGGACATCGCCCGCCAGGTGCTGGCCGAGCGCGAGGCCGACCCACGGCCTGCGCGCGGCATCGCCGGCGCGGTTTGGGGGGCGATCCTCGGCATCATCGTGCAGACCCTCGTCGATCCCGAATTCAACGCGGACGAGGCGGTCGACGCCCTCGCCGCGATGTCGCTTTCGGCCGTCTACGCGTCCAGTCAGGGCGCCTCAGCGTAAAGAGGAGGAATCGGAAGTGTTCGCAGGTTGGGGTCACTTTGTCTATCGCTACCGCTGGGCCACACTCATCGGTTCTGGTTTACTGCTCGCCGTCTCCATCGTAGGGCTGCTGATGGGAGGCACCCTCACGAGTGGGGGTCCGCTCACGAGCAGCCTCGAGTCGGCCCGCGCCGGCAACCTTGTCTCGTCTGAGCTCGCGAACAACGCCAAGACGACGTCCAACTTCCTCCTGATCTTCCGCAGCGAGACGCTGTCTGTAAGCGACCCGGCGTTCAAAGACGCGGTCACGACCTCGCTCGCGCCGATTCAGAACGATCCCCGCATCAGCTCCCTGACCGACCCGTACAACGCACTGAGCGACAGGGTGGCCCAAGCGTTCACCTCGAAGGACGGCCACGCGGCGCTCGTGAGCGTCGAGCTCAAGTCCAGCGGCCCACAGTCATGGCGCGACTACAACGCGCTGCGCGGCGAGGTCCACTCCAGCTCGCTCACGGTGACCGGCACGGGCTTCGTTCCCATCAACCAGGCGTTCAACACGACCCTCGAGACCGACCTGCAGCGGGCGGAGACCATCACCCTGCCGGTCACCCTGATCCTGCTGGTGATCATCTTTGCGTCGCTGGTCGCGGCAGGGCTGCCGCTGGGCGTCGGAGTGCTCACCATCGTCGGCGGGCTGGCGGGCACCTTCTTCCTCAACCGGTTCACCGACGTCTCGCAGTACGCGCTCAACATCGTGACCCTGATCGGGCTCGGTGTCTCCATCGACTACTCGCTGTTCATCGTCAACCGCTTTCGGGACGAGCTGGCCGCCGGTGCGAGCCGTGAGGATGCGATCGCCACCACTGTCGCCACGGCCGGCCGCGCAATCACCTTCTCCGGCGTGACAGTCGCCGTCGGACTGTCGGCGATGCTGTTCTTCCAGGGCACATTCCTCGCCTCGATGGGCGCGGCGGGCGCCATCGTGGTCGCGATGGCGGTCATCTATGGGTTGACCTTTCTGCCCGCGCTGCTCGCGATCATGGGACCCGCCGTCAACCGGCTGCGGTTGCCATCAATCGGCCGCGGAAGTCGTGGCGGCCGCGGATTCTGGCACGGCCTCGCCACCTGGGTGATGCGCCGCCCGATCGTCGTCCTGGTCCCGACAGTGGGTTTCCTGCTGGCGGCCGGGTCCCCATTCGTCAACCTGCGCCTGGCCAACGGAGACGTTGACATGCTGCCGGCCCACCTCGAGGCGCGCCAGGGTTGGGATCAGCTGCTGGCCGGCTTCCCCGGCCAGGATCAAACCACCTTCAACATCGTCGTCTACTACCCCGGCGGCTCCCCGCTCACCAGCTCGCGAATCGCCGACCAGTACAGCCTCGAGCGGCGCATCGCCGCCATCCCCGGCGTGCAGCGCACGACGTCCATCTACGACCTCGACCAGGCGCTTGGGGTTACCCAGTACCAGGCCATGTACTCGGGCGACCTCACCCAACTGCCGGCACCGGCGCGCCAGCTCTTGACGGCGACGGTCGGCAAGCACGTCGTGTTGATCCAGGCGACGACCAACTCGCCGCAGACCTCGGACGCCTCACGTGCGATCGTGAACACGATTCGCGCGGATCGGGGCGTCGGTGACAGCGGACAGGTGCTCGTCGGCGGTCAGACCGCTGTCGACCTCGACGTGATCAAGTTCATCACAGGTCGCACGCCACTGGCCGTCGGGTTCGTCGTGCTGGTCACGTACCTGGTGTTGTTCCTGCTCACCGGCTCGGTCGTGCTTCCGCTCAAGGCCGTGGTGCTGAACTTCCTGTCGATCGGCGCTTCGTTCGGAGCGCTGGTATGGATCTTCCAGGAGGGTCATCTTTCGAACCTGCTCGGTTTCACGCCGCAGTCGATCGACCCGACCATCCCCGTGATCCTCTTCAGCATCGTGTTCGGGCTGTCGATGGACTACGAGGTGCTGCTCGTGAGCCGTATCCACGAGGAGTACATCCGCACAGGCGACAACACGGCCGCGGTCGCGGCGGGCCTCGAGCGCACCGGCCGGCTCATCACCGGCGCGGCGGCGATCATGGTCACAGTCTTCCTCGCCTTCGGCCTGGCCGAGGTCGTGATCATCAAGGCGATCGGCATCGGGCTTGCCATAGCGGTCGCCATCGACGCAACGCTGGTCAGGTCGCTGATAGTGCCTGCCGTCATGCGCATCCTGGGCGACGTCAACTGGTGGGCCCCGCGCCCGTTGCGCTGGCTGCACGAGCGAGCCGGCCTTGGCGACTACGGAGTCGTGCCCCAGGCGACGCCGGAACCTGCGAGAGAAGTGGCTTAACCCTCAGGTCGGCCAACCTCATCGTCGAGTCCAAATTCGCGGACTACCTCTGCCGTGTGCTGACCCAGCATGGGGGCCGGCTTTGGAGACACGCTTGGAGTGGCGCCGAAACGAACGGGCGATCCAGTCGTCAGGTATCGACCCACACCCGGATGCTCGACATCACCGACCATCCAATCGGGAGCGGAGGTCACAGCTTCGCTCGCGACAAGCTCTTTGAACGTTTGATAGGGGCCCCAGAGCACGTTGGCCGCATCAAATGCCTCTCCCACATGAACCAGCTCGCGCTCCGCGATCCACGAGGCAAGCAGCTCGCTGATCTCCGCGCGGCAGCGCCAGCGATCGCCCTCCTTTCGAAGGTCGACTCCCAGACCAACCTCGATCTCGGCGAACAGTTGGGTGAGCCCGGTTGCGCGGCCCAGGCTGATCCACTGCCGCGGCGTGAGTGCCAGCACGTAGAGCCTCTTGCCGTCCTTGGTTCCGAAATCGCGCCCGAACGACCCGAAGATGTAGTTGCCGAAACGACCGCGGGGCTCTTGCACGAGCTGCGCTTCCGCGATCAGGCCGAGGTGGCCGGCAATCGACAGCCCGACGTCGGCCAGGCTGAGCTCGACAAGCTGGCCTTTGCCCGTCAGACGTCGATGGCGCTCGGCGGCGAGGATGGCGGTCGCCGCAAAAAGGCCTGTCGTCACGTCCCAGGCGGGAAGCACATGGTTGACAGGGCCTTCCATGTCCTCGGGGCCTGTCACGAGAGGAAAACCGAGTGCAGCATTGACCGTGTAGTCGACGGCAGTGCCGCCATCACGGCGGCCGGTGATCAACACCATGATGAGATCGTCTCGCAGCCGTGAAAGCTCCTCATATGAGTTCCACCCATCCGGCTGCAGGTTCGTGACAAAGATGCCGCCTCCCTCACCAGGGGCGGTTATGAGACGTGCTACCTGGCGGCGACCCTCATCAGACCGCATGTCGATGGTCACGGATCTCTTTCCCTGATTGAGGCCCGCCCAGTAGAGGCTGCGCCCCTCGTGGACCGGCCAGCGGCCGATGTCGATGCCGCCACCGGGGGGATCGACACGTATGACGTCCGCGCCGAGGCCGGCCAGGCAGGCCCCACACAACGGAGCCGCGACGAACGCAGAGATCTCAACGATGCGAAGGCCGGAGAGGATCGGGAGATTCACGGTCGCAGGCACTACCGCGCGGCTCCCGGCGGCAACCACCACTTCATTGGTTATGACCGGCGGGGCGAAGGCTCAAAAGGTCAAGCGTGAGCTCGCCACCCTTGATTCGCGAAATGAACTCGCACTCGCGCGCGGCTCGGGCCTCCGCGTCTTTAACTGTCTGTGCGAACCTGTTTGCCTCGCTGACGAAGACGCCGTCGGAGTCGGCGACCACGACCGAACCAGGCGCGACCAGGACACCGCCGACCTGGGTCGGCTGACCGATCTCACCTGGGTCCTTCTTCACTGTGCGACGCATGCTGATCCATCTCGCGAACACCGGAAAGCCCATGCGCTCGAATGCGTCGATGTCCCGCACGCCGCCGTCCATGACGACTCCGCAAACGCCGCGAGACTGCGCCGCATTGGCGAGCACCTCGCCGAAATAGCCGGAGTCGTCACCACCTGCGCTCACAATCAGCACGTCGCCGGGGCGACAACGTTCCAGCGCACGGTGGACCGCGAGGTTGTCGCCCACCGCGCACATCACCGGATAGGCTGGGCCGCAGAGCACCGCGCCATGCCATACCGGCCGGATCGCGGGGTCGAGAGCGCCCGTCCCCCCGCCCGCCTCATAAAGTGTCGAAGCCCCCAACTCCAGCGCGTGCTTCCACGGATCACCAACTGTCATCTCGCTTCCTTTGCCGATCCACCCTGGACCGGGCTGAACTTGATCACGCAGCGGCCCGCAGTCGACGCGATGAAGACATTGCCTCGGTCGTCGCAGCAGAGCCCGTGAGTGTCGTGGTAGGCGCGGACCTTCACCAACACACGGCCGGCGGCGTCCACCGCTGTCACAGTCGGCACGTGGTCTGAAACGAATATGCGCTGCTGCCGGTCGATGCAAACGCCGGTGGGGCCGCGGAATCCGTCCCAGACGCTGAGGATCTGGCCCCTGGAATCGAAAACCTGCACCCGGTCGTTTTCACGATCCGCCACGTATACCCGGCCGCCGGCATCGATCGCAATGCCATGGGGAACTCTGAATTGTCCGGCACCACGGCCTGCCTCTCCCCAACTCCGCACAAGCCCACCGTCCTGAGAGAACACGTGGATTCGGGAGTTGCCGTAACCATCGGCCACGAAGATGGTGCCGTCCGTCGACACCGCGACCGCTGTCGGGTGGTTGAAAGGTGATTCGGCCGCCGCCCGGTCTCGGGTTCCGAGCTCACGAATGACTCTTCCGTCGGGACCGAAGACCACAACCACGTGGCGGTCGCGATCCGCGACGTAGACATTGCCTCGAGCGTCGGTGCTGATGCCGTGCGGATCGGTGATCTCGCCTGCGCCAAGAGGTCCCACCAACGAGCCGGCCGAGTCGAGGATCAGCACGGTGGGCTTCAATCGGTGACATACGAATACCCGACCGTCAGGACCGGCTGCGACCGCTGTGACCGGCCCCAGCGCCAGGTCGGACGGCAGATCGCCCCACGCGGGATCAACGTCATATGTCAACTCGCCGTAGCCGACCCGCAGTGTGGTGACCGCCTTCATGGGGTTTCCGGTACCAGCGTTCGTGTCGCGTCGATCGAGCCGTACACGAACAGGATTCGAAGGCGGCCCGGGCCTGGATTGCGAAATCGATGCACAGTTCCGGTCGGGACGAGGGTGGACGTGTTCTGTTCCAGCTCGCATTCATCGCCGGCGGCCTCGAAGCCGGCGCGGCCCTCGAGCACGATCACCGACTCCTGGCAGTTGTGGAAATGCCGGGCCAGCGAAGCTCCGGGGTCGAACTCGGTGATCCCGGTCAGGAATTCCGAGGCGCCACGCTCGGCGGTGACCAAGAACCAGGTCCTGACCCCTCCGCCACGCTCCACCGGTGTCTCATCGAGTCCCGGCAGGACCAGGCCGGATTTCACGATGAAGTCCATGGCCCGGATCGCGATTGGCCCTTCGTGCCGATGCTCATCAACGCTACGCTTAGCCGGCTGCCGTGAAGCTGAAGCGCATCGACCACGTGGGCGTGATCGTAGCCAACCTCGAGCGTGCCCGAGTGCTGGTGCAGGACGGGTTCGGCCTGCAGCCGGTGAGGCATATCGACCACGACGATCTGAAGGCGACCTTCTTCCAATGTGGAGCAGCTGATGTCGAGCTGTTCGAGGTAACCGACCCCGAGATACGAAGACAGCGACTGGGCGAAGGGCAAGAGGCTCGCGTCGAGCACATCGCCTTCGAGGTCGAGTCCTTGAAGGACCTCCTTGTCGCACTGAAGAGCCTCGGCATCAAGACCACCGGTGAACCGCAGGTGACCGCTGCCTACAGCACCGTTTGGACGCAATCGGAAACCAGCGGCGGGATCATGTTCCAATTTCTGGAAAGACCGCCGGCAGACCCGCCGTCGTAGCCGTTTGATCGCCAAGGGTTAAAGCCTGGCCATCCGCTCGTCGTAGAGCGCCGGCTTCTGGAAATCGCCGTCGTCCAGCATCGCCACCAACGCCACCAGAGCGGCCGTGTACGAGTGCTTGCGCAACCCCTGGCACGTGCCCACCACCGAATCGCTGAAGATTGACGGCTTGCCACGCCGGCCCGGGTTGGCGAAATGCACTTCGACGACCGGCAGGCCGGAGTCATACAGGGCGTGGCGCGTCGCCTCGCCGGTCCAGGTCAGCCCCGCCGGGTTGACCAGAAGGCCGTCCAGGTCATCGGTTTGGGTCTGGATCCAATCGAGAATCTCACCCTCGTGATTGGACACGCACGCACGGGCAAGCTCGACACCCAGCGCCTTCGCCAGCCCGGCGACTCTCGCCTCGAGGTCCTTGATCGTGCCGACCGTCCCGAACCGTTCCCTCTCGCGGTTCTCTAGATGAAGCATGTTCGGGCCGTTGACCAGGCCGATGCGCCAGCGTCGCTCTCCCGTTCGAATCGAGCTCACGAGATCCGCCATTTACATCGCTCCTTCCTCGATTTTCATCGGTGATGCCGCCGCCCACTCGTGCTCGATCGCGCGTGCCACCTGGAGCAGCCTCTGATCCATGCCGGTCAGGTCCGGCCTCTCGAACTGGTCGGTCGCGCGTGGTGCGATGATCCTGGCGACCGCGAGTAGACTCTCACTGGATTGTCATTCCAAAAGAATCAAAGTAACACCGCCAACCTTCCGGCGGCCCTTGCTCTGCCTCCGGAAGCGCTTCAAATCCTCAAGCCGGACGGCACTCTGCGTCGCGGCCACGAGGCGCCGATGTCGGACGACGAGACCCTGGCCGCGCTCCGCTTGATGATGCTGTCGAGAGCGGTCGACGAATGGGCAGTAAGGCTCCAGCGCATGGGGCGGTTGGGCACGTATGGACCGGTGCACGGTCAGGAGGCCTCGGTAGTCGGATCGAGCTGGGCGCTCGACCCCAAGCTGGACTGGCTCGCCCCCGCCTATCGCGAGCAGCCGGCGATGCTGCACCAGGGGATGCCCCTGGAGAAGCTGCTCGCCGTGTACATGGGCAAGCTCACCGCGGGGCGCATCCCCGACGACGTCCGCATGCTTCCCCGAAACCAGTCGGTCGCGGCACAGCTGCCGCATGCCGTCGGGCTTGCCTGGGCTCAGAAGCTTCGCCATACGGGTGCCGCTGTGATGGTCTTCCTTGGCGAGGGAGCAGCATCGGAGGGCGACTTTCACGAGTCCTGCAACCTTGCCGGCGTGCTCGGAGCGCCGATCGTGTTCGTGATCCAGAACAACAGCTGGGCGATCTCCACGCCGTCATCGATGCAGACCGCGGGAGCCCTGTGGGCGCGCGGAGCCGGCTACGGATTTCCCGGCCATGTCCTCGACGGCAATGACCTGTTCGCCGTCTACCAGACCGCGCGGGAGGCCGTTGTGCGGGCTCGCGCCGGGAGCGGGCCCACGCTCCTGGAGAACCGTACCTACCGCATGGGCATCCACAACACGACTGACAACCCGAAGGCGTATCGCGACGCGGCCGAGGTCGAGGCGGCGGCCGCGGCGGATCCGATTCGCCGAGTGCAGCTGTACCTGGCTGCACGAGGCAGGTGGAATGGAGATGTCGAGAAGCATTGGGCCGGGGAAATCGAAGGCGAGATCCGCGGAGCGATGGAACGGGCGGCAACCTATCCGGCGCCCGGGCCTGAGGACGTGTTCGACCATGTGTATGCGAATCCGCCAGCGCGCGTCACGCGACAGCGAGAAGACTTGATGAGGCGCTTCGAGAGCTAGAAGGCGACTGTCCGCCGCGCGGCCTGGACCACCTGCGCCACCGACGGCAGGTAGTGATTCTCGAGGGAGCCTGGGGGATACGGGGTGTCCCACGCCGTGACCCTCTCGACCGGGGCGTCGAGCGACATGAACGCCTCGTGTTGCAACGTGGCCACGATCTCGGCGCCGAACCCACCGCTGAGCGGCGCCTCGTGAACGACGACGGCTCGACTGGTCGTGGAAGCGGCGCGAACCAGTCCGTCGACATCCAGCGGGACAAGCGTGCGGAGGTCCAGCACCGCGGCTGAGATACCTTCCGCCGAGAGCTGGTCGGCTGCCTTGAGGCACAGATCGACGGCCGCGCTCCACGCGATCAGCACCACATCTTTACCGTCGCGCGCCATTCGCGACTGCCCGAACGGGATCTGATAGTCCTCGTCCGGAACATCGATCCTCTCGCTGCGGTAAAGACGCTGGGGTTCCAGGAAGAGCACCGGATCGGGATCTCGGATGGCCTCCAGGAGCAGTCCCTTGGCGTCGTAGGGGTTGGCCGGGCAGACGATCTTGATTCCGGGCTCCTGGACGAATTGGGCCTCGATCGCGTCCGGATGAAACTCCGGTGTGCGGACTCCTCCGCCGAACGGCGCACGGATCGTCACCGGAACGCTGTAGCGGCCGCGGCTCCGGTAGCGATAGCGGCCAAGCTGGGGGCCGATCTGATGCATCGCCTGATGGGTGAACCCGAGGAACTGAATCTCGGCGATCGGGATCATGCCGCCGAGCGCCAGCCCGATCGAGGAGCCGATGATCGCGCCCTCTGCCAGCGGCATGTCCACCACCCGGTCGGGTCCAAAGCGCTCGAGCAGGCCCTGCGTGACACGAAACACGCCCCCCAGCCGGCCGACGTCCATCCCGAGCACCATCACCCGCTCGTCGCGCTCCATCTCCGATCGCAAAGTCGATCGGAGAGCCTCGACCATGTTCAGCTCAGGCATGAAGACTCCACCGGCTGGCGATTCTAGCCCCCTCGACGTCGAATGCTGGAAACTTGAAAGTCATTCTAGAATTGGCCCGCGATCATCAGGACACCAAGCGCGGGGGTTTGACATGACGGCACAGCACGCCGTTCCGGCGGCATCGTTGCGCAAGCTCATCGAGGCGCCAGAGATTCTACTCATGCCTGGGGTCTATGACTGCTTCAGCGCGAGGCTGGTCGAGGCCTTCGGTTTCAAGGCCGCTTTCATCACCGGATCGGGCATCTCGGAGAGCCGGTGGGGGTGGCCGGACGTCGGGCTGATGGGTCTCGCAGAAAACCTGGAAGCGTGCCGCGTCCTTGCCCGGAGCACGACCCTCCCGCTGCTGGGAGACGGCGACACCGGCTATGGCAACGCGGTCAACGTCCACTTCGCGGTGAGCGCGTTCGAGCAGGCCGGCCTTGCGGGCGTCATGTTCGAGGACCAGACGTGGCCCAAGCGATGCGGGCATATGGCAGGCAAAGAGCTCATCGACGCCGACGAGATGGTGCAGAAGGTGCGCGCCGCCGCCGAAGGGCGCTCGAACCGCGATTTCATGATCATGGCCAGAACGGACGCTGCTGCACCGTTGGGCATCGACGAAGCGATCAGGCGTGCCAACCTCTATGCAGAGGCGGGCGCCGACCTTCTCTTCGCTGACGCCGTGCTCTCCGAAGCCGATATCGCTCAGCTGTGCAAGGCGGTTTCCGGACCGGTCCTGGTCAACATGGGCTTCGGGATCCGCACGCGGGCCACGACTCCGCTGCTGCCGCCTGCTCGCCTCCAGCAGCTCGGCGTTGCGGCTGTCATCTACCCCCGCATGCTGACGTCGGCCTCGGTAATGGGCATGCGAAACGCGATGGCGGCCCTGCTTGAAAGCGCGGAGTCGGGGCAGGCAGCCGACCGTCCGGACCTTGCGATCTCGTTCGAAGAGCTCAACTCGCTCATGCGGCTTGGTGACATCCAGGAGATCGAGGGTCGCTATCTGACGCCTGACGAACAGGCTCGCAAGTACGGAGCGGGCAAATCGTGAAACCCGCGCTGGACTTCCGCGCGCTGTTCCCCGAGGTGCTGCTCATTCAGGACGAGGGGCTGCGGGCCAAGGTCGAGGCAGTCTGGCAGGAGCTGTGGCAAGCGGCGGATTTCGAGTCGACCGACCAGCTCGCGACCTCGCCGGAGATTCGCCACCCCCATATTCCGCACAACCGGGCAGTCGTCGACATGGCGCTCGCGGTCGCGTCCGCATTCGAACGGTTCCACGGCGTGAAAGTGGACCGTGACGTCCTCGTGGCGGCCGCGCTCCTGCAGGATGCGTCGAAGCTGGTCGAATACACGCTGATCGACGGTGTGGTGGCGCTGTCCGCAATCGGCCGCGAATATCCGCACGCCTTCTATGCCGCACACACGGCGCTCAAGCACGGCGTGCCGGATGCGATCTGTCACATCATCCTCACGCATACTCCGCAGGCCGCATCGTTTCCGACCAGCCTCGAGGGCAAGATCCTGTACTACGTGGATCAGCTCGACGTGCTCGCCATCCATGGCGACCGCTGGCGAAAACAGCTGATGATCACCAAGTAACGAATTGGTCCTGATCGCCGTCGACATAGGCGGCACGTTCACCGACGTGATCGCGATCGATCCGGTCACCGGCACCTACACCGCCACCAAGGTCCCAACCACACCAGGGCGCCTCATCGACGGAGTCCGCCAGGGGACGCAGACCGTCTTGCGCCTGGCAGGCGCGAAACCCTCTGACGTGCAGAGATTCGTGCATGGCACGACGATCGGGACCAACGCGATCCTGGAACGTCGCGGCGCGACCACTGCTGTGCTTGCCACTGACGGGTTCGAGGACAGCCTGGAGATCGGGCGCCTGAGGCGAACCCGGATGTACGACCTGTTCATGGATGCCGAAACCCCGGTCTTTCTGGCTCCTCGCCGGCGCCGGCGGGGCATTCCGGAGCGAATCGGAAGTGATGGATCTGTAGTCGTGCCGCTGGACGAGCAATGCGTTGTGGAGACGGTGCGGGCGCTCCGCGACGAGGAGGGCGCGACCACATTCGCGGTGTGCTTGCTGTTCAGCTTTCGGAACAGCGCACACGAGCGGCGTATCCGAGAACTCGTCAACGAGTTCGACCCAAGCCTCAGTGTGTCGATCTCGAGTGAGATCGACCCCATGTTCAGGGAGTACGAACGGACCGTTGTGACCGCGTTCGACGCCTACATCCGCCCGGTCATCCAGCGCTACGTCACGGACTTGAGCCAGGAGCTGAAAGACATCGGCATCCAGGCGCCGCTGCAAATCATGCAGTCGCGAGGCGGCATCACCTCGGCGGGTCTGGTCGCGCAGCGACCAGTGTCAGTGCTGCTCTCCGGCCCGGCTGCCGGGGTCATCGGCGGCAGGCATGCCGGCTCGCTGTCGGCTGCAAGCGACCTGATCACAATCGACGTCGGGGGCACGAGCGCCGACATCTGCCTCGTCCAATCTGACAAGCCGCTCGTGACCACCGAAGGCATGATCGACACCTATCCCCTACGAGTGCCCATGGTGGACGTGGCGACGATCGGCGCCGGCGGAGGCAGCATCGCCTGGGTCGATGATGCGGGGAACTTCAGGGTGGGACCCCGGTCGGCAGGGGCCGACCCCGGACCGGCGTGCTACGGGCGCGGCGGCAACGAAGCCACTGTGACTGACGCCAGCCTCGTGCTCGGGTTCCTGAACCCTGACGCATTCGCCGGAGGAGGCATGAAGCTCGACCCCGACGCAGCCCACCGGGCCGTGGAGCGATTCGGCGCCAGGGTCGGCCTGCCCGCCGTCGAAGCTGCGGCAGGCATTCATCGCGTCATCAACGCCAGGATGGCCGACGCGATCCGGCTGGTCTCCATCCGGCGCGGATTCGACCCGCGCGACTTCGCGCTGGTGCTGCTGGGCGGCGCGGGCCCAGTTCATGGCGGCCGGCTCGCCTCCGAGCTGTCGATATCCACGATGATCGTGCCCGCCCTGCCTGGCGTGCTGTCCGCGCTCGGGCTTCTGGTCGCCCACATCGAGCACGACCAGGCCGTTACGGTCGCTGTCCGGCTCGACGGCGTCGTCCCGGCTGAGCTCGAGTCGACCTTCGTGCAGCTGGAGCAGGAGGTCGCGGAGCGCATGCGCTCCGACCGTGCTCCTCAGGCTGGCACGAAAACGCTGCGGTCGGCAGACGCCAGATACGTGGGCCAGGCGTACACGCTCGAGATCCCGATCGATGGGCCGATCTCGAAGGAATCCCTCGGTACCTTTCGTAAAAGCTTCGATTCCACCCACCAGCGCATCTACGGACACGCCAACCCCGATTCCCCCGTCGAGCTCGTGAACGCGAGAGTCGTTCAGTCATGGGCGTTCCCGAGCCTTGACTTCAAGCCCGTCATACCGTCCGGCCGGCCGCTGAAAGCGGACTCGAGACCGGTCTACTTCGAAGAGTCAGGGGGCTACATCCAGGTCCCGGTGATGGCGCGCGAGACCCTCGAGGTCG
>JBGOTG010000027.1:0-17211 GCA_041476405.1 Candidatus Dormibacteraceae bacterium
AGGCGGCCTGCGGCCCGTATAATCGTGATGTCCCCCATTGTTCATTGGGAGCCGGCGCCCTATTTGATCGAGCGATACTCTCCGCCTGCGATTCGGGCGGTATGGTCCGACCAGCACCGGTTCGAACTGTGGCTTCGCATAGAGATTCTGGCGTGTGAGGCCTGGGCGACCCTCGGCCGCATCCCCATGTCGGCTCTCCCGAAGATCCGCAAGGCCGCGTTCGACGCGGCCAGGATCGACGAGGTCGAGGAGAGGGTCGGCCACGACGTCGTCGCTTTCCTGACCGTCGTCAACGAGTCGATCGGCCAGCCCGAGGCGCGCTACGTGCACGTCGGCATGACCAGCCAGGATCTCAACGACACTGCGATGGCGGTCCAGCTCGGGGAGTCGGCGCGGATCATCGCGCGCGACCTGGCGACGGTTCGCGACGCCGCGGCTGAGCTGGCTGACAGGCATCGTCGAACGCTGATGGCAGGCCGCACCCATGGCGTCGTCGCCGAGCCGATCACATTCGGCTTCAAGGTCGCCGGTTGGGTCGCTGAGCTCGATCGGGCGCAGGCCCGCCTCGAGCGGGCGGCTGAGGAGGCGGCGGTCGGGCGCGTCAGCGGTGCGGTCGGCACGCACGCGACAGTCGACCCGAAGGTCGAGGAGTACGTCTGCAAGGAGCTCGGCCTGACGCCGGATGTCGTCTCGACACAGGTCGTGGCGCGCGATCGGCACGCGAGCTTCATGGCCGCCCTCGCCTCGGTCGCCGGGACGCTGGAGAGGATTGCGACCGAGATCCGCCATCTTCAGCGAAGCGAGGTGGGCGAGGCGTTCGAACCATTCGGAAAGGAGCAGAAGGGCAGCTCGGCCATGCCGCACAAACGGAATCCTGTGCTCACCGAGCGCGTCTGCGGCCTGGCCCGCGTCGTGCGGGGGCATCTCGTGACCGCGCTCGAGAACACGGCGCTGTGGCACGAGCGCGACATCAGCCACTCCTCGGCGGAGAGGATCGTCTTCCCCGACGCCTGCGCGGCGATAGACTTCATGGCGCTCGAGATGGCGAAGGTGCTGAGCGGCCTCGAGGTTCGCCCGGAGCGCATGCTGCGAAACCTGCAGTTCGCTGGAGGTGTCGTGTTCTCGCAGCGGGTCCTGCTCGCCCTCGTGGACAGCGGCCTCGCACGCGAGGACGCCTATCTTGTCGTGCAAAGGGCAGCGATGCGCGCGCTGGCCGAGGACGGCCCTGGTTTCAGGGCGATGTTGGAGGAGGACGAACAGGTGATGACTCGGATCGGTGCGCGGATGGAGGAGATCTTCGATCCCTGGGCCGGCCTGGAGCATACGAACCTTGCATACGAGCGCCTCGGGTTGGGGAAGGCCAGGTGATCGCCGGGCCGGCGGTCGTCACGACCGATCTGCCGCTGAAGCTTTTCGCGCGCGGCAAAGTCCGGGACACCTACGAGCTCGGGGACGACCGGCTGCTGATGGTCGCCACCGACCGCATATCCGCTTTCGACCGCGTCCTGCCGACCGGCATTCCCGACCGGGGCAAAGTCCTGACTCAGCTTTCTATCTTCTGGTTCTCGCAGACCGACTTCTTCCAGGAGAATCACCTGGTCTCGGGCCAGGTGCCGGACCTTCCGGCGGCGCTCCGGGACAGGCGCAACGAGCTCGCCGGTCGCTTCATGATCGTTCGCAAGGCCAAGCGCATCGATTACGAGTGCGTCGTGCGAGGCTACCTTGCCGGCAGCGCCTGGAAGGAGTACGAGGAGTCGAAGACGTTGGCCGGGGAGAAGATGCCGCCGGGGCTCAGGCAGAGCGAGAAATTGGCGGTCCCTGTTTTCTCACCCGCCACCAAGGCGGAGACCGGCCACGACGTGAACATCACGTTCGCGCAGTTGAAGAAGGAGGTCGGCGACGAGCTCGCGACCAGGCTGCGAGACGCGAGCCTGGAGCTGTACAAGTTCGCGTCGGAGCTCGCCGTGCGCCGGGGGCTCATCCTCGCCGACACCAAGTTCGAGTTTGGGACCATCAACGATGAGCTCATCTTGATCGACGAGGCCCTGACCCCCGACAGCTCGCGCCTGTGGGAGTCGGCCACCTACGTCGTCGGCACCTCGCCCGACTCGTATGACAAGCAGTTCGTTCGCGACTGGCTGGCGCGCTCGGGATGGGACAAGGAGTCGGAGCCGCCCCAGCTCCCCGAAGACATCGTGGCGCAGACGCGCGAGCGATACCTCACCGCCTACCACCGGCTCGTCGGAAAGCCGTTGTTCCCGCCAAAGGCGCGAAACGAATGAGAGCGCGCCGGCAATGATGATCGCGCGCGTGACGGTGATGCCGAAGCCTGTCGTCAACGACCCGCAGGGCGTCACCGTCAGGCAGGGCCTGGCCACGCTCGGATTCGGCGAGGTCTCCGACGTCCGGGTCGGCAAGTACATCGAGGTGAGCCTCGAGGCGGCGAGCGAGCACGAAGCGAGGCAGCGTGTCGAGGCGATGTGCAAGCAGCTGCTCGCCAATCACGTCATCGAGGACTTTCATTTCGAGATCGAGACCGACGGGCGCCGCGCGCCATGAAATTTGGAGTGGTCGTCTTTCCAGGCACGTGGTCCGATCGCGATTGCGGTTGGGTGATAGACCAGGTGCTGGGCGCGGAGCTGCAGTACCTGTGGCACAAGGACGCGGACCTCAAGGGCTGCGACTGCGTCATCCTGCCGGGGGGCTTTGCCTACGGCGACTACCTGCGCACAGGGGCGATCGCTCGCTTTGCCCCTGTCATGGAGAAGGTGGGCGAGTTCGCCGACCGCGGTGGCCTGGTGTGGGGGATCTGCAACGGGTTTCAGATCCTTTGCGAGGCCGGCCTGCTGCCAGGCGCGCTGATTCGCAACGCTTCTCTTGAGTTCCGATGCCAGTGGACGAACCTCACGGTGGAGCGCATCGACCTGCCCTACACGTCGCAGTGCTCCGAGCGTGAGGTGATCCGCATCCCGATCTCCCATGGCGAGGGCAGCTACTTTGCGGACCCCGCCACACTCTCGCGCCTCGAGCAGAACGGGCAGGTCGTGTTTCGGTACTGCGATCCCGCGGGCCGCGTCGTGCCCAGCGCCAACCCGAACGGCTCCCTTCACAACATCGCCGGCATCATCAACAAGCGCGGCAACGTGCTGGGGATGATGCCGCATCCAGAACGATGCTCGGAGCGCGAGCTCGGCGGCACCGACGGCCTCAAGCTGTTTCGTTCCGTAGCGGAGTCCGCGGCCCGGGTCCTGGTGTCTTGACCCTACGGTCACGGCCGGAGATCCTCGGCGGATCTTCGGCGCCCATGCGGCCCATCTGCGTCGTTGCGACCTCCGCTGCTCGCTTACGCATCCACGGATGCGTGCGCTGCGCTGCTCGTCCGCGCCTAGCAGCTGGACCACCTGGACACCGAATCTCTCGCCGAGGCCTCCGGCCGTGACCGTAAGCCAGATAGACGAGCGGCGGCTGCGCGAGGTCGCCCTCACACCCGACGAGTACCGGGTCATCGTCGAACAGTTGCAGCGCCCACCTAACGATGTGGAGCTCGGCATGCTGGGCGTCCTGTGGTCCGAGCACTGCTCCTACAAGACCTCGAAGGCGCTGTTGCGCCGCCTGCCCTCCGGCGGAGCCTCTGTGCTTCAGGGCCCGGGAGAGAACGCCGGCGCCGTCGACATCGGACAAGGGTGGGCGGCCGTCTTCAAGATCGAGTCGCACAATCACCCCTCCGCGATAGAGCCCTACCAGGGCGCCGCCACCGGCGTCGGGGGAATCATCCGGGACGTCATCGCGATGGGAGCCCGTCCGATCGCGCTGCTCGACTCGCTCCGATTCGGCCCGCTCCCCGCCTCGCGCCACCACTTCGAGGGAGTCGTTGCCGGGATCGGCGGTTACGGGAACTGCATCGGGATCCCGACGGTGGGAGGCGAGGTCTATTTCGAGGACTGCTACTCCGAGAACCCCCTCGTCAACGCGATGTGCGTTGGTCTCGTGCCGGTGCACAGGCTGATGCGCGCTCGGGCCGAGGGCACCGGCAACAGCCTCGTCCTGGTGGGCGCCGACACCGGCCGAGACGGCATCCACGGGGCCTCGTTCGCGTCGGTCGAGCTCGACGAGACGAGCTCGGAGCGCAGGCCGGCGGTCCAGGTCGGCAATCCATTCCTCGAGAAATGCCTGCTCGAGGCATGCATGGACCTGGCGCACACCGACGCTGTGGTCGGGATCCAGGACCTCGGGGCGGCGGGCCTCACCTCGTCGGTCGCCGAGTGCGCAGGCCGCGTGGCGGGTGCCGGGGCGCGCATCGACGTCTCGCGCGTGCCGCGCCGCGAGCGCGGGATGACGCCGTATCACGTGATGCTGTCCGAGTCGCAAGAGCGAATGCTGGTCGTGGTGCAGCGCGGGCGCGAGCCCGAGGTCGAAAGGATCTTTCGCGCTTGGGACCTGACGTCGGCCATCATCGGCGAGGTCACTGCCGACGGCTGCCTGACCGTCGTCGACGGACCTCAGGAGGTCGCGCGCCTGCCGATCGGCCTGCTTACCGACGGAGCTCCTTTGCGCCGGTTGAGCGGAGTCGCGCCGCCGGCGCGGCCGGCGCTGGACGTCGACCAGCTTCCGCCGCTGGGCGATCCCGGGGCAGCGCTGCTGCGAATGCTCGCGAGCCCGAACCTGACCAGCCGGCGAGGCATCTTCCGGCGCTACGACCACATGGTCGGCGACTCGACGGTGGTCCCGCCCGGCGGCGATGCGGCGGTGCTGCGCATCAAGGGCACGCGGCTCGGCCTCGCGATGACGACGGACTGCAACAGTCGTTACTGCCACCTGGACCCGAACCTCGGCGCGCAGCTGGCGGTGGCGGAGGCGGCGCGAAACATAGTCGCCACCGGCGCGCAGCCGCTGGCCGTGACCGACTGCCTGAACCTCGCCAATCCCGACCGGCCCGAGGTCTACCGAGAGCTCGAGGAGACCATCGCCGGCCTCGCGCAAGCCTGCCGCGTTCTCGAGCTCCCGATCGTGAGTGGCAACGTCAG
The DNA here is from genome assembly GCA_041476405.1 of Candidatus Dormibacteraceae bacterium. Classification (GTDB taxonomy): domain Bacteria; phylum Chloroflexota; class Dormibacteria; order Dormibacterales; family Dormibacteraceae; genus Palsa-872. Next base: position 5,025 of record JBGOTG010000027.1, read on the forward strand.
CCTGTACAACGATTCGTCGGGTGCCTCTGCCATCTACCCGACTCCTGTGATCGGCATGATCGGCCTGCTGCAGGATTACGACCGGCGGCTCGAGGCGGGGTTGCGCAACGAAGGAGACTTCGTCCTGCTGGTCGGCTCGAGCCACAACGACCTCGGTGGCAGCGAGTACCTGAAGGTCGAGCATGGTCGGGTCGCGGGCCGGCCGCCTGCGCTCGACCTCGCCCACGAGAGGGCGGTCCACAAGCTGATGCTCGCCGCCGCCGGCGCAGACCTCCTGCAATCCGCTCACGACTGCTCCGACGGCGGCATGCTCGTGGCGCTCGCCGAATGCTGCTTGCTTGGAGGCATCGGCGTCCGCTGCCCTGCGCTCAAGCCAGAGGCTCCGATACGCATGGACTCGGTCTTCTTCGGCGAGTCTCCCAGTCGGTTCATCGTCAGCGTTCATTCGCGCGCGATGCCGGGGATGCAGACGCTCGCCAGGCGCCACCACGTGGAGATTTCTTTGATCGGTCTTGCCGGAGGCGACGTCATCGAGTTCGAGGGCCAGTTCCGGGTGTCGCTCGCCGAGATGCGTCAGGCTTGGGAAGGAGCAGTGACCCAGTGATCCACCCCGGAATTTCGACGGAAATGCCAGGGGCAGCGCTGCGCGGTGCCCGCGGCACCCTTCGAGCTCATCCCGCTAGGCGCCCGATCTCCGCGTTGCCGGCTCCGCTACTCGCTTACAGGTCTGTCGACATGCTCGCTCCGTTGCTCGCCGGCGCCTTGAGCTCGGGCGCCGATCGGGCGATTTTCCGCCGAACCTCCGGGGCGGATCACTAGCGATGTGCGGGGTATTTGGGATCTGCGCATCGCGAGGTATCGACGTCGCGAACCTCACCTACTTCGGGCTTTTCTCGCTGCAGCACCGAGGCCAGGAATCGGCAGGCATCGCGGTCTCGGACGGCGTGTCCGTCCGCATCCATCGAGGTATGGGCCTCGTGGCACAGGTCTTCTCGCCGGCGACCATCGAGGACATGGGCCCAGGCTCTATCCTCGCCCTCGGGCACACCCGCTATTCCACCACCGGCGCGAGCCGCGCCGAGAACGCACACCCTGTTCCATTCCACCACCCGGAGCTCGGACCCGGCGCCATCGCGCACAACGGAAACCTCCTGAACGCCGAAGCCCTCCGGCGGCAGCTGGAGGAAGAAGGCGCCGAGTTCGAAACGGCTCTCGACACCGAGGTGATGGCGCGGCTCATCGAGCACACGCACGGCCGGACGTGGGAGGAGGTGCTTCGCCGCACCTTCGCGAGAGTGGTGGGCGCGTACTCCTGCGGGATCATCACCCCTACCCAGCTGATCGCCCTGCGCGATCCATATGGCTTCAGGCCACTTTGCATCGGCTACATACCGCTGGCCGGCCAACCCGCCCACGTGGTCGCCTCGGAAACCTGCGCCCTCGACACGGTCCATGCCACCTTCGTGCGCGAGGTCCAGCCGGGGGAGATGGTGATCATGGACGAGCACGGCGTCAAAAGCGTCACGTTTCAGACCTCGAGCAAGCACGCGATGTGCGTGTTCGAGTTCATCTACTTCGCCCGGCCCGACTCCATCCTGAAGAACTGCGAGCTCGAAGATGCCCGCATACGCATGGGCAACGAGCTGGCCAAGGAAGCGCCGGTCGAGGCGGACATGGTCGTCGCGTTCCCAGACTCGGGCACGCCGGCCGCAATCGGGTATGCGGAAGCCGCGGGGATACCGTTCCGTGAGGCGCTGATGAAGAGCCGGTACATCAACCGCACGTTCATCCAGCCGGACCAATCCCTGCGCGAGGCCGGCGTGATGCTGAAGCTGAATGCGCTTCCGCGCTCGATCCGCGGCAAGCGCCTCATCGCCGTCGACGACTCGATCGTCCGCGGCACCACCTCCCGCCGGATCATCGAGCGGCTGCGCGCGGCCGGCGCCAAGGAGATCCACATGCGGATCTCGAGCCCCCCGATGCGCTTCCCCTGCTTCATGGGTGTGGACATCGGTTCCACCAAGGAGCTGATCGCCGCCGGTCGAACCGTCGAGGAGGTCCGCAAGCACCTGGGAGCCGATAGCCTTCATTACCTGTCGATTCCGGGGCTCATGCGCGCCATCGGCCGCGGGACCGCCCAGGAGTTCTGCCGCGCGTGCTTCGACGGCTCGTACCCCGTGCCGGTCCCGCAGCAGCTCGAGATGGACAAGATGCAGTTCGAGAGCCCACCTAGCGACCACGCCGCGGTGGCCCCGCCAGCACCCGTCACAGGCATGCGATCGCGCCTGCCGGTCGTGCCAAAAAATTGATTCAGGTGCCAGGTGGAGCGGAAGGCCGGATTCATTCCGGCCGTCACCCAGACCCTTTCCCAATGCCCCCATGCGTCGCGTCAAACGGTGGGGGTACCACGGGGGAGGCCTGCCTCACCCGTGCCTAACGACCGTTTGTCAGACGCCGCGGCAGGGGTCGACATCGAGGCCTATGAGCGCGCCCTCGAACGCGTGAAGCCGCTCATCGCCGCCACCCACGGGAAAGAGGTGGCGGTCGGGGTCGGGCCGTTCGCAGGCCTCTACTCGCTTCCAGGCGGCGGTCATCTGGCGGCGAGCGCCGACGGGGTGGGCACCAAGATAAAGGTCGCGATCGCCGCAGGCTCCCACCGCGGCATCGGCACCGACATCGTCAACCACTGCGTCAACGACATCGCGACAGCCGGCGCGCGCCCGCTGTTCTTCCTGGATTACTTCGCCACCGGGAAGCTGGACCCGGAGGTCTTCGCCCAGGTCATCGAAGGCATGACCGCCGCCTGCGGTGACGCGGGGTGCGCACTGCTCGGCGGCGAGACCGCCGAGATGCCTGGCGTCTATGCGCTCGGCGACTACGACCTGGCCGGCTTCATCGTCGGGTTGGTCGATCCGGGCCGCCGTCCCGACCCGCAGGCGATCCGCGCCGGTGATGCGATAGTCGGCCTGCCCTCGAGCGGCCTTCACACCAACGGTTATTCGCTGGTGCGCAAGGTGTTCGAGGACGTGCCGCTCGCCAAGGTGTATCCGGAGCTCGGCCGGCCGCTCGGCGAGGAGCTGCTGGAGCCACACCGTTCGTACCTCGCCGAGCTTGGCACCATCCGCTGGAAGGGCGCCGCCCACATCACAGGCGGTGGCATCCTGGGCAACCTCCCCCGATGCCTTCCGGAAGGCCTCGGCGCCCGGCTCGAGCGTAAGGCGTGGGCGGAGCCGCCCATCTTCGGGCTCGTGCGCAAACGAGGCAGGATCACCGACGACGAGATGCTCGGGACCTTCAACATGGGCCTGGGCATGATGCTGGTGGTGGATGGCAAGGACGTCCCGCCCGGCGTCCAGGTCGTAGGAGAGGTCGTGCGCCACTCAGGGCCTGACCGTGTGGTGATCAGATGAGGCTCGGCGTCGCAGTGTCCGGCAAAGGGTCCAACCTTCGCAACCTCGTCGACCGCGGTTTCGATGTGGTCGCAGTGGCCACCAACCGGCCGGCCTGCGGTGGCGCTGGGCTCGCTCGGGAGCGTGGGATTCCGCTTGGCGAGCTGTCGCAGAAGAGCTTCGCGTCGGCCGAGGAACGCGACGCCGCCATGCGCGACTTCTTCATCGACCACGGTGTCGAGCTGGTCGTCGACGCAGGCTATGACCGGATCCATTCGGAGCGATTCCTGGAAGCGTTCGAAGGCCGGATCATCAACGTCCACCCGTCACTGCTCCCGGATTTCGCCGGAGGGATGGACGCCGTCGAGCAGGCCCTCCGCAGCGGAGTCAAGATGACCGGTGCGACAGTCCACGTGGTCACGGGCGACCTTGACGCCGGGCCGATCCTCGTCCAGGAGTCGGTGCCGGTACTCGAGGCCGACACCGCCGAGTTGCTTCGCGAGCGCGTTCATGAGGCCGAGCACCGGATCCTTCCGCAGGCGATCCGTTTGATGGAGGCGCGACTTGCCAAGAGCCCTGCTGTCGGTTAGCGACAAGACCGGGCTGAGCGGCTTCGCTCGCGGCCTTCAGCGGCTCGGCTACGAGCTTTACGCCACAGGCAGCACGCTGAACGCGATAGTCGACGCAGCCGTAGACGCGCGTACTGTGTCTGACCTGACCGGCTTTCCCGAGATGATGGACGGGCGCATCAAGACGCTCCACCCGGGCGTGCATGCGGGGCTGCTCGCGCGACGAGACAGGCCCGAGCACATGGACGCGCTGCGGCGTCACGACCTCAAGGAGATCGACCTCCTGTGCTGCAACCTCTACCCATTCGTGGAGACCGTGACCCGACCGGGGGTCACGTTCGACGAGGCGGTGGAGCAGATCGACATCGGCGGTCCGGCCATGATCCGTGCCGCGGCGAAGAACAGCGACTCCGTCGTCGTCGTGGTGAGGCCCGAGCGCTACGCAGAGATCCTCAACGTGCTGCATGCGGGGGGGCCGGATAGTGCGATGCGGCGCCGGCTGGCGGCCGAGGCGTATGCGCACACCGCGGCGTATGACGCATGGATCGCCGCGTACATGAATGGTGTCGCGGATGCGGATTTCCCGCCTGAGCTCGCTTTCGCCGGGCGCCTGACACAGCACCTGAAGTACGGCGAGAACGAGCACCAGCGCGCTGCCTTCTACCGCTACGGCCCGGACCCCGGCGGGCTCGGGGGAGCGCGGCAGGTGCAGGGCAAAGACCTGGGATTCAACAACATCCAGGACGCCTCGGCGGCGTTTCAGCTCGTCGGGGACTTCGCCCGCCCCACCGCGGCGATCGTCAAGCACATGAACCCCTGCGGCCTGGCGATCGCCGACGACCTCGCGACCGCCTACATGCGGGCGTACGAGTGCGACCCAACGTCGGCCTTCGGCGGCATCGTGGCCGTCAACCGCCCGCTGGACCGGTCGACGGCGGAGCAGATCGTGCAGATCGTCACGCACGTCGTGATCGCGCCCGAGATCCTGGACGAGAGCCTCGAAGTGCTTGCGCGCCGCAAGTCAATGATCGTGCTGGCCGCGGAGCCTCCTCGACCCGGGCTCTTCGACCATGACGTGCGCTCGGTCCCGGGCGGATTTCTCGTCCAGGATTGGGATCGCGCCGGCTTCGATCGGGCGGCTTGCAAGGTGGTGACCAAGCGCGAGCCCACCGAGGCGGAGTGGGAGCAGCTTGGGCTCGCGTGGACCGCCGTGAAGCATGTCAAGTCCAACGCCATCGTGCTGTTCAAGGACTGCGCCGCCGTGGGGGTCGGCGCGGGGCAGATGTCGCGGGTGGAGGCGGTCGAGATCGCGGTGCGCCGCGCGGGCGAGCGCGCCAGGGGTTCGGTCCTGGCCTCCGACGCGTTCTTCCCGTTCCCGGACGGCCTTGAGGAGGGCATTCGCGCAGGGGTGACCGCCGCCATCCAACCTGGGGGCTCGATGAAGGACGCCGAGGTCGTGGCGGCTGCGGATGCCGCGGGGATCGCGATGGTGACGACCGGCCGGCGCCACTTCAAGCACTGACGCGATGGGGGTGAAGGACGGCTTCGCCGGCGAGCGGCCGGAGAACCACATGAAGAAGACGCACGTCGAGCACCCCCGGGTGACCTGCGGCACCTGCCGCATGTTCGACGGCACCGCGTGGTGCCGCCACTGGAACTTCCACACCACTGCCGAGTCGCCGCCGTGCCGCTTCTACAAGACGAAGGTCGCCTAGCGTCCCGCTTCGGGGGGGCTCAACCGAAATGCCAGGGGCAGCGCTGCGCAGGCCGATGGCACGTTGCCGGTTCATCCCGCCGGGCGCCCGATCTCCGCGTTGCCGGGCTAGTTCAGGCGCTCCACGATCATCGCCATCCCCTGGCCGCCGCCGACGCACATGGTCTCCAGCCCGTACGTCTTGTCCTTCTCGCGCAGGCCGTTCAACAGGGTGCAGAGGATGCGGGCGCCGGTCATGCCGAACGGATGGCCGAGAGCGATCGCGCCGCCGTGCGGGTTGAGCTTGTCGCTGAACGGGTCGACGCCGATCCCACGCGCCGAGGGGATGACCTGCGCGGCGAACGCTTCGTTGATCTCGACGATGTCGATGTCGTCGATGCTCATCTTCGCCCGCTTCAAGGCTTGCCTGGAGGCGCCGATCGGGCCGAGTCCCATGAGCTCGGGCTCGAGCGCCGTGACACCTGTCGAAACGACGCGCGCGAGAGGCTTGATTCCCAGCTCCTTGGCCCGACGCTCGGACATGATCACGACCGCCGCAGCGCCGTCGTTGAGCGGGCAAGCATTGCCGGCGGTCACAGTGCCGCCCTCGCGGAAGGCCGGCGCGAGCGTGGCGAGGACCTCGACGGTGGTCCCGGGCCGGGGGCTGTCGTCTTTCGCGAACATCTCTCCATTCGGCAGCGGGACCGGGATGATCTCGCGGTCGAAGAACCCGTTGTCGCGAGCCTTGACGGCCGCGGCCTGGCTCTTGACCGCATAGCGGTCCTGCTCTTCGCGGCTGATCTTCTCGCGCTCGGCCACGTTTTCCGCGGTCTCGCCCATCCGGATGTAGATGTCCGGGTATTCGTCCGTGTTCCCACGCACGAGCCTCGGGTTGTAGGTGTCGGGCGCGTCGGAGTATCCGCTGCCGTAGCGAGAGACGCACTCCACGCCGACCGACAGGAACACGTCGCCTTCGCCCGCCTCGATCGCGTGTGCGGCGATGCGGGTCGTCATCAGCGACGACGAGCAGTAGCGGTTGACCGTGACGCCAGGGACGTCGAGCCGCGCCAGGATGGAGATCACGCGGCCGATGTTGTGTCCCTGCTCCCCGCCGGGGAGCCCGCAGCCGCAGATGAGGTCTTCGATCTCCGAGCGGTCGAGCTCCGGAATCTGCGCGAGGACCTTCGTCACCACGTGGGCGGCGAGGTCGTCGGGACGGACGTCGACGAGGGATCCCTTCCGAGCCCGCCCGATCGCGGATCGGCCCAGAGCAACGATCACGGCACCAGTCATGGGTCGGTTATACGCTAAAGCTTCATTCGACTAGCGGTACTTGCCCGACACGACCCACACGAAGAATCCCACCAAAAGCAGCCCGGCGATGCCGAATGCCACCAGAGGTTGCACGCCCGCCGATCCCGTCACGTACACCACCATGAACAGCGCCGGTATGTAGAAGGCGCCTGCGACCTCGAGGCGGTGGACCTCCCCCATCTTGTGACGCCTGCCCTCAACGAGCTTCTCGCGGGGGAGGGGCTCGTCGGCGTCGAGAGGCTGAAAGATGCTGTACATCCGCCTGCGTTCCAGGCTGCGCATATCCGACTCACGCAATGGCTGCTTGGTCATCCGCGTACGTCCAGATACTACGACCTGGTGAGCAGCGCCTCTCGGGTAAACAGCCGGAGCGCCGCGAACCACGAGAGGGCCCCTGTCGCGAGCAGGCTCAAGGTGGTCACGGCGAGAGTCGACCACTCGACGGCGTTGTTGACGATGGCGTCCCTCAGCACGAGCACCGCGTTCAGGATCGGGATCAGGTAATACGCCAGGCTCGGGTTGAAGTCGGGGATGAACAGGATGATCGACGCCGGGAAGATTGTGATGAAGTAGAGGGGCGTGACGTACGCCTGTCCCTGGCGGAAAGTCTTCGCCAGGGTGCCGAGCGCCAGGGTGACCGCGCTGAAGCTGACGGCGATCAACAGCGCCACCCACACCATGACGGGCACTGCCACCGGGCTCAGGGTGATGTGCGTGTTGCCTGACGGCCCTGGCAGCGAGATCTGCGAGAGCGCCAGGAACATCGACCCGATGGCGGCCACCGCCGCCGCGAGGCTGATGGTCGTGACCGACGCGATCTTTCCGAGCAGCACGCGGCTGCGTGGAGCCGGCGTGAGCAGCAGGCTCTCCAGCGTCTTGCGCTCGCGCTCACCGGCCGAGCTGTCGAGCGCGGCCGAGAAACCTCCGGTGAGGATCATCGTGATGAGGATGTAAGGCAGGAAGAAGCTGAGGAAGGCGTTTGACGCCGCCTGAACGGGCGAGCTCAGCGGGTGCGGGACCAGGTGAAGAGGGGTCAGGATGCCGGGGTCGATGCCGCGGCTCTGCAGGGCGGCCGCCGCCTGCGCCGCGTCGTACTCGCCAAGCGCAGTCTGCAGTCGCACGTCGGCGATCTGCGCGCTTTGGCGGTTGGGGTCGTAGTACTCCTGGATCTCGCCCGGCCCGAACGTCACGCCGAGGTCCACCTGCTGCTTCGCCGCCGACGCAGGATCCGCGACGGGCACCAGCTTCAGGCTCGCAGCGCGCATCAGCTCATCAAAGCCGATCGGGACGTCGCCCGTGTAGCCGATCCTGTACGTCTGCGTCGCCGTCTTCGTGGCGACCTGCGAGACGACGCTGAGCACGATCGGCGTCACGAGCGCCGCCAGCCCGATCGCCATCAGCGTGCGCCGGTCGCGGAGGATCTCGACGATCTCCTTCCTGTAGACGACCCACGTGGCACGCATCACTTCACTCCGACGAGCTCCAGGAATGCGTCCTCGAGGTCGCGCCTGCCGCCCCGCACCTCGGCCGTCGGCCCGGCGGCGACGACCCGGCCCTCGTGCAGGATCGTGAGGCGATCGCACATACGCTCTGCGTCGTGCATCACGTGAGTCGAGAAGATCACGCACTTGCCCCGATCCTTCGACTCCACCATGAACTCACGGACCTCTTTCGAGGCGAGCACGTCCAGGTTGGAGGTCGGCTCGTCGAACATGAGCACCGGCGGGTCGTGGACTATCGCCCGCGCGATCGCGACCTTCTGTTTTTGCCCGGAGGACAGGCTCTCTGCGCGCTGGCCGGCGAACGAACCGATGTCAAGGCGCTCGATCACGCCGTCCACGCGGCGCTTGAGGTCGCCGTCCTGCAGACCGCTGAGCTGCGCGAAGTAGGTGATGTTCTCGCGCGCCGACAGCCTCGGATACACGCCGATGTCCGCAGTCACCACACCGACACGCCGGCGCACCTCGTCGGGCGCTTTCCGCGTGTCGAACCCGAGGACCTCGACGGTCCCGATGTCCGGGGACAGGAGCGTGCAGATGATTCGCAAGGTGGTGGTCTTTCCTGCTCCGTTCGGGCCCAGGAGCCCGAAGATCTCTCCTGACCGGGCCTCGAAGGAGATGCCGCGCAGCACCTTGTTCTTGCCTAGCGTCTTCTCGAGGCGCTCGACCGCCACCGCGGCGTCGGTCACCTGGCTTTCTTCTGGGTCCGGCTCTTCGAAGCTGTTGCTTTCGCGTCTTTCGCGTTGCTCGCGTCTTTCGCGTCTTTCGCATCGGTGGCCGCTGCGGCCTTGCGCTGCGGCCCCGGTTTGGGAGCCGACTTCACCTGCTGAGCCTTGGCCGGCCGCTGTGCGGCGGTGGGTTCCGCCTCAGGCTCGGGCTCGATGGCGGCGGGTTCTGGTGCCGCGGGCTCGGCGCCCGCCACAGCGATGGAGCTCGACAACGTCCGGTGGCAGGTCTCGCACGTGACGATGGTGCGGACGAGCGTCCCGAGCTGATGCGCCTCATTCCGCAAGGTCCGAGGGCGTCCGCAGAACGAGCACATTGCGACCTCGGTCGTGACGACGACGTGCCCTGGCCGTTTGTTCATCCGCTCTAAGGTACAATCCGCGGAGCGGCGGACGTGCGCCGGGTTTCCTTTAAGTCCGGTCCCAGAGAGGCCGGGAAGGAGGATTTTTCATGGCCGCCGGCGCTCGTCTCACCCACGTGATCGAGAGCCAGCAGTTCACGCGGGCCACGCTAGAAGAGCTCTTTGCCCGATCGGAGGAGATCAGGCGGGAGCCGCATCGATTCATGGCCCGCCTCAACGGCCAGGTCATGGCGGCCCTCTTCTATGAGCCTTCGACACGCACTCGTCTGTCATTCGAGGCGGCGATGATGCGGCTCGGTGGCTGGACGATGGGCACTGACAACGCCCGCGAGTTCTCGTCCGCGGCCAAGGGCGAGACCCTCGAAGACACGATCCGCATCGTCAGCGGCTACGCGGACGTCATAGTGCTGCGACACAGCGAGGAGGGGGCGGCCAGGAGGGCCGCCGAGGTCAGCTCGGTGCCGATCATCAACGCAGGTGACGGCCCAGGGCAGCACCCGACGCAGGCTCTGCTCGACCTCTACACGATCAGGGACGAGCTCAACCGGATCGACGGAATCAGGGTGGCGATGGTCGGCGACCTCGCGAACGGCCGGACCGTCCGCTCGCTGACTTACCTGCTCAGCAAGTTCAAGGACATCAAGATCTGGTTCGTGGCGCCGCCGCAGGTGGCCATGCGCGACGACCTCAAAGCCCACTTGACCGAGCACAACGTCCCGTGGGTCGAAACCGAAGACCTTGATTCCGTGCTGCCTGAGGTCGACGTCGTCTACCAGACGAGGATCCAGAAAGAACGATTCACCGACCCCGATGCCTACCAGGCGCTCAAGGGCATCTACAGGATCGACAACCGATCGCTTGGGCTCATGCGCAGGTACGCGATAGTGATGCACCCGCTGCCGCGTGTCGACGAGATAGCTCCGGAGGTCGACGACGACCCGCGCGCGGCTTATTTCCGCCAGGCGCACAACGGCCTCTACGTCCGGATGGCCCTGCTCGACCGTGTCCTGGGATGAGCAAACCGCGATGAGCGTCACGCAACGGCGCCTCAAAGCGACGGTGATGGACGCGGACCAGATCAGGCGCTCCCTGTCGCGAATCGCTCACGAGATCGCAGAACGAAACCACGGCGTGGATGGTCTCGTGCTCGTGGGCGTCTTCTCCAAGGGGGACCATCTCGCTCGGCGGCTCGCGGAGAGGCTGGCGGGGCTCGAAGGCTCTCCCGTCGCCGTCGGCGCGCTCGACACCAGCAAGCATCGCGACGACCGCCACCTGCGCGAGCCCTCACACCGGGCGACCTCGAACATGCCGGACGTCGACGGCAAGGTGGTGATCCTCGTCGACGATGTCATCCACCACGGCCGCACCGCCCGCGCCGCGATGGACGCGCTGATGGACTTCGGCCGCCCGCGCGCGATCCAGCTGGCGGTCCTGATCGACCGCGGCCACAGAGAGTTGCCCATCCGCCCCGATTACGTGGGCAAGAACGTGCCGACCTCCGACTTCGAGAGGATCGAGGTCCTCGTCGAAGAGGAGGACGGCATCGACCAGGCGGTGATCGTTGTCAGCTGAGAAGCACGCGGCCCTCGTGCTCGAGGACGGGCGCGCCTTCGTCGGTGTGGCGCTTGGCGCCGACGTGACGGGCATTGGGGAGGTGGTCTTCAACACGGCGATGACCGGCTACCAGGAGGTCCTGACCGACCCCTCGTACGCCGGCCAGATGGTGTGCATGACATACCCGCTGCAGGGCAACTACGGGGTGCGCGACGCTGATGCCGAATCGGCGCGTCCGTGGGCGCGCGCGATGATCGTGCGCTGGGCGTGTCCGCGACCGAGCCATCACTCGAGCGAGGCATCGCTCGACGAGTACCTGCGCCGCTGGGGCGTGCCCGCGATCACGGAGATCGACACGCGTGCGCTGACCCGTCACCTGCGGACGCACGGGACGCTGCGCGCGGTGCTGACCCACGAGTCCCATGCGCCGGGCAAGGCGCGCCTGGCCGAGCTGGCGCTCATGGCGCGTCAGGTGTCGCCGCTGTCCGAGCAGGACCTGGTCGCGCAGACTTCGCGCACCTCGAAAGCGGAGTGGGCGGACCCGCTCCCGGTCGAGCTGCAGCCGCGGCACAGGACCGATGGCGCCGACCTCTCGATCGCGGTCGTGGACTACGGCGTCAAGAGCAACATCCTGCGCTCGCTTCGGGAGCGGGGATGCAGGGTCGTCGTGCTGCCGCACACGGCCGCGTGGAAGGACGTGGAGGCGACGGGCGCCGACGGGCTCGTGCTCTCCAACGGCCCGGGCGACCCCGCGGTCCTCGACGGCCCCGTGGAGCTGGCGCGTCACGCGCTAGGCCGCATTCCACTCTTCGGCATCTGCCTCGGCCACCAGATCCTCGGCCGCGCGGCGGGCGCCACCACCTCGCGGCTGCCCTTCGGCCACCACGGGGCCAACCATCCGGTCAAGGATCTCGAGACCGGCCTCGTCCACATCACGAGCCAGAACCACGAGTTCCAGGTGGACGCGGACTCGATCCCCGCCGGCGACGTGTTCGTGACTCAACGTAACCTGCACGACGGGTCGGTCGAAGGTCTCGGCCACAGGACCCTGCCTGCGTTCAGCGTTCAATACCACCCGGAAG
>JBGOTG010000028.1:0-17087 GCA_041476405.1 Candidatus Dormibacteraceae bacterium
CCCGACGATGGCGTCGCGGTCCCGGCCACCACCGCGCGGGCCCTTCCGCAGGGAGGGCGGGGCCTTCTCAACCGCTCCGTCGAATACCGTCCAGGTTGCCGACACCAGCGCCGACAACCGACCCGCCTCCTTTTTGGTCAGCCGCTTGAGCTCGGCGTTGGCGATCATCCCCGGAGCGCCGAATTCGGTCGTCGCATTGCCCGGCAGGCGCTCGGCCACTTCGAATCCGGCCGACGGCGCGAATGGGATCCGGGCCGCCTTCGCCACAGGCTCGTATCTCGGCGCCGCCGCGGCGAGCGCCTCGAGCGCCGACTTCTCGTCCTTGCCCGATCGCGCCCAGCCTGGCCAGTCCGCCGCAGACGCGAAGACGCGCCGCCGGCCGACCTCGAGGTAAACGCGGGTCGCCGTCAAACTCCCGGTCCCGGCCCGCCGACCATGTCACAGGAGATTGTCAGTCGCCGGCGCTCATTGCAACGTGCAGGCGGTTTGTCTCGAAGGGCGAGCTTGCGGGCGTCTCCTCCCCCCCCAGAACCTCGCCGCCCTCCGGAAGCGGGTCCGGCTTGCCCTCCGGCATCTCGTCGATGAGCCGCAGGAAGTTGGCCAGCGTCGGTAGCTCGTCATCGCGAAAAGACGCGACGCCGAAATCGACGAACACCGGCGGCGCCAGGGGCCTGTACGCGATGCCGGGCACCGGGCGGCTCGCCGCCTGCGAACCGTTGGCGAAACTTATCAGCGAGGTCGAGCCCGCAACGGCCTCGAGCGCCTGGTCGGGCGGCTCGTGAGCGACGACGTTCGGCTCCTCGCCCATGTGGTGCGCCAACCATCGTTCCAGTTTCACGCTGAAGCGCATGAAGGGCGATCGAGGCAGCATGATCAGCGGCTCGCCCCGAAGGGCTGTCGCCGGAATCTGCTCGAGGCGCGCCAGTCGATGGCCTTCCGGCGCCGCCACCACGACCCTGTCCCGCCTCAGCAGGCGGATCGCCATGCTCTCGAGAAGCTGGGCGGGGTCGACGAAGCCGGGATGGATGAACGCGGCATCGACTTCGCCTGCGCGCAGGCGTTGGACGTTCGAGCCCGAATGGTCGGTCGTGGTCTCCACGTACACGGTCGGATAGCGCAGCCGAAATTCCGCGACCACCTTGCCGGGGAAGGTCAGGGCGCCGTGCGTCAGGTACGAGAGGCGCAGGCGGCCTGAGATGCCGTCTGCCTGGTCCTTCAGCTCACGTAGCGCCCGATCCTCGATCCGAAGGAGGCTCGTTGCATGGGGAAGCAGTAGAACGCCGGCGGCGGTCAGGTGTACCTCCCGTGCGCTCCTCTCGAGCAGCTGGACGCCGAGCTCTCTTTCGAGAGCGCGAATGCGCAGGCTGAGGCCGGGTTGGGTAAGGTTGAGTCGCGCGGCCGCTCGGCCGAAGTGCCCCTCGGTGGCAACCGCCGTGAACGCTCTTAGCTGACGAAGCTCCATCGTTGTCCCATCTGCCTTACGCTGATTTCAAGGTGAGGCCCGCTTATCACTTGATAGTAATGAAAAGTAATCTGTAATGGTTAACTCGGCCAAGAGCAAAGTCGAGGTGAATAGCAGGCTGCTTAACACCGAGGAAGCAGCCAGATTCCTCAGGGTGAGTGAGGCGTCGATCCGGCGTTGGAGCGATGCGGGCCTGCTGCCAGTCCGCCGCGTCGGGGGCCGGCGCGAGCGCCGGTTCACCGAAGCGGACCTCATCGCCTACCTCGGCGCGGGAAGCGGCGCGCGTCAAACGCCCGAGGTCCGGACTGAGGTCAACGTCGGAGGTGTCGCCGTGCCTGTGCACACTCACCTCGCCACCTTCTACAACACGGATGCGGGACGGCTGCGCCTGACGGTGCCCTTCTTCGTCGAAGGTCTGCGGGCTGGGCACCCGTGCTTCCTCTGCGCGGATGGAAACGTGCTGGATGCGTACGTCGAAGCTCTGCGCGGGGAAGGCGTCGACATCGACTCGGCCATGCAGGACGGTCAGTTCGTCCCCGTCGCGGGTCCGGGCACGACCCTGCAGGCGGCGGTGGATTTCTGGGAGCAGAGCTTCTGGCCTGTGCTGTCTGGCGGGCAGACGGTGATACGCGTCGTCGGCGAGATGGGCTCCGAGCGAAAGCTGTTCTTGTCCGAGGCGGAGATGATGAGCTACGAGGTCGCCTACAACCTCCTCGCCAAACGCTTCCCGACCGTGACCCTGTGCCAATACGACGTCAGGGAGTTCAGCGGCGAGGCGATCTTCCTGGCCTTCAGATCGCACCCAGACCTGTTCAGCCTCCACCTGGGCAGCTTTCTGAATTAACCGCCGCGCTTATCGGTCGGTAAAGTACCCGAATCGGGCAGGCCTGGGTCGCGACTCATAGTTCGATGCTGAGAGCCATTCGTGCAGAATGCCCAGGAGGCCACCCGCGACTCGGCAAGTGACAAACGCGTGCGGGTCGTCATCGTCCAGGACCACCCCCTCCTGGCGTCGGCCATCGCCAAGATCATCGACGGCGAAGCCGACCTGACGGTTCGCGGGATTGCCCGAAGCGGTGGCGCCGCGGCGCCGCTTGCGGCCAGGGAAAGAGCCAACGTCGCCCTGCTGGACTTCCGCCTCCCCGATGTGACCGGGCCCGAGGCCGCCACCATGATCCTGACTGCCGTCCCCGATGCGGCGATCGTCTTCCACAGCGCCGCCGAGTCGGAGACGGACCTGCTCGATGCGATCGACGCTGGCGCCACCGCGTACTTGACGAGGTCGGCTGCGGCGGATGAGATCGTAGAAGCGGTCCGCCGGGTTGCCCGCGGCGACGTGCTCATCCCGGTGGGACTGTTCGTCAAGGCGCTCAAGCGCCAGCACCGCGTGAGCGATCAGGCGGCTGAGCATCAGAAGCAGCTGGCGCAGTTCACCCCGCGGGAGCTCGAGATACTTCGAATGATGCCGGACGCACTTGATTCGGCCGCCATGGCGCAGCGCCTGGGCATCGCCCCCCACACGGTGGAGTGGCACGTGAAGCACGTGATCGAGAAGCTTCAGGTCCACTCCAAGCTCCAGGCCGTCATCGAGGCCGCCAGGAGGGGTCTCGTCGACCTGTAGCCGTGGCTCCCCCGGAGGGAGGATCAGCCGCCCGAATAGTCGCGCGGTGCCGGGGTACCGGCCATGCCCGCCTTGCGCGGCCCATGGGCCTCCGCCTCGCGTGAGCGCCGGTGGCGTTTCTCCGCCTCCGCGTGGTCGCCCCTGAGCTCTGCGACGCGCGCGAACGCCCTCCAGGTCCAACCCGCCAGCTGCCGCTCGCCAAGCTCCTCAGACGCGCGAATCGCGTAACGGAGGTCATCCTCCGCCTCGTCGAGGCGCCCGAGCTCCCGCTTCGTGATGCCGCGCTCGGCCCTGGCGTCCGCCAGCTCCCACCGCGCGCCCAGCTCGCCGAAGATCGCAATCCCTTTGTCCAGCCACGACACCGACTCCTCCAGCCGGCCGAGATCCTCGAGCACGCGTCCCTTCTGCACCGCGGTGACGGCGACGCTGAACTGGTCGCCGAACTCCTCGGCGAGCGCGCTCCCCTCCTCGATCAGCCGGAGTGCTTCGCCGAAGTCCTTCGACTCCATCCGATTGACCGACAGCGACGTCAGCGCGCGGACACGCGCCCACCGATCCTTGGTGCCGGCGAGTGAAAGCGCGCGCCGCCAGATCACCTCCGCCTCATCGAAGTGGTCGCGGGTCCACGGCACCCAACCCGCAAATAGAAGCGTGCGGGTGATCGCACGTTGGTCGCCCAGCTTCTCCGCCGCGGAGAGCGACCTGTCCAGCAACGCCTCGGCCTTGTCAACGTCGGCCTCGACGTTGATCGCGATGTCGCCCAGGAACCGGAGCGAGTGCGTGAGGGCAAAAGCGTCGCCGTGCGCCTCGGCCAACGCGACCGACCTTTCGAGCGCGGCGGTGGCAGCCGGGTACTCACCCAGCCAGTAGTGCGCCTCGCCCATGCCGGCAAGGACGCGCGCCTCGCGCACTCCCCACTTGCCGTCTGACCCGCTCATCGCCAGCGAGCGCTCGTAGAAGTCGACCGCTGAGCGACTCTCCATCCGCCTCCTGGCGCGGTCGCCGGCGACGAACAGGCCGTCAGCGGCGCGCCCAGTCGTGGCGTGGTCGTTGGGGTCCAGGTCGCGCGCAGCGAGCGCGGCCATCTCCAGGTGGTCCGCCGCCCACGAGGGATGACCTGTTTCGAGCAGGTTCTGGGCGACCAGCTCGTGCAGCCTGAGGCGTTCGCGCTTCGGCAGGCTCGCGTACGCGACCTCACGGAGAGTGGCGTGCCGAAGACGCCATTGCGGCACCTCCCGTCCCTCGTCACGGACGAGAATCTCGGCGTCTTCGAGCAGCTGGAGCTCCTTGGGCTTGGCCTTCGCATCCACGATGGCGAGCTCCGAGAGGCTGAACGAGTAAACGAACACCGACGCGCGGCGTGCGAGCTCGCGCAACCTGGCGGGCAGGGCGTCGAGCCTCGACGAGACCACCGCCTGGACCGTCGGCGGTAGGGCGGCCGCGCCGCCGGCCGAGCCGTTGCCGCCGTCGGCCATGAGCATGCCCGTCGTCTCGATGATGAAATAGGGGTTGCCTCCTGCGCGCTCGGCGATCACCGCGGACGCCGCGTCGTCGATTTGATCGCCACCCGCATGCCGTACGAGCTCGATCGATTCTTCGGTCGACAGCGGATCGAGCCGCACCATCACCGCGTTCCCACCGCCGGATCCCCACGACGGCCGTGCGTCCAGCAGCTCGGAACGTGCCAGCGCCAGGATGAGTGCACGCCGCGGACCGCGCGATCCTTTGGCGAGGCGCTCGATGAGGTCCAGCATCACCGGCCTGAGGGTGTGGACGTCCTCGAACTCCAGCACGACTGTGCGCTCGCGGGAGAGCCCGTCGACCAGCGCGACGAAACCCGACGTGACGTCGTGCACGAACGCTGTCTCTTCTCGACGTCCGGCCAGCCCGAACAGCAGGGCGAGCCGTTCGACTGTGGCGTCCGCCTCGGTCGGATCCGAGAAGCCGGCGACCAGCTCGCGCAGGCGCCTGCGGGTCGTGTTGCGATGCTCGCCGTCTCGGATGCCCGCCAGCTCGGCGACGATCGCGGCCACGGGAGCGAAGGTGGCTGTGTCGGTGTACGAGCGCGCGCGGCCGCGGAGCACTATCACGTCGCTGTCGAGCCGCGCAAGCAGCTCGTCGGCCAGCCGCGTCTTGCCGATCCCGGCCTCGCCGAGAACAGTCACGAGCACAGGCCGGCCGGTGGCTGTGGCCAGGCTCAGGCTCTGGCGGAGAATCGCCTGCTCGCTGTCGCGGCCGACGAACGCGATGGTGCGGCGCGCTGAACGGGTGCTGAGCGCTTCGACGGGGAACGCGGCCAGCTCTGCGTCGAAGCCCTTCGCCTTGACCGTGCGTCGGTGGACGTAGGAAACCGCGTCGCGGGTCAGCGCGTGGGTGGTGTGGCCGGCCAGGATCTGGCCGGGCCGGGCGGCCGACTGCAGGCGCGCGGCCATGTTCACCACCGGCCCCGTCACCAGCAGCTGGCCCGCGGGTCCCAGCCCGGTGGCCGCCTGGCCCGACTCGATGCCGATCCGGACCTCGAGGGGCTCGGACAGGCCCTCCGAACGTCCAAGGCGGCGGACGCGCTCGCGGATCGCCAGGCCGGCGCGGACGGCCCGAAGGGCGTCGTCCTCGTGGACGTGCGGCAGGCCGAAGACGGCCATGACCGCGTCGCCGATGAACTTCTCGGGCAGGCCGCGCAGCGCCTGGAGCTCTTCGGTGGCGGCTTGAAAGAATCGGCTCATGACCTCCCGCGCACGCTCGGGGTCGAGCGACTGGGCCAGGCCGGTGGAATCGACCAGGTCGGCGAACAGGACGGTGACCATCTTCCGCTCCTCGGTGCCCAGGACCGTGGCGACGACGGCACCGCAATGCGGGCAGAACCGAGCATCTTCGGGGAGCGGATGGCCGCAGACCAGGCACGCCATGGAGTGAACCGCCGAGCTTCTAGCTGCTCGACTTTTCCAGCGAATCGCGGCGCAGGCGGTCGGCCATGGCCGCGATCACTGTTGACAGCAGCGGGTCGCTGCTCTTGATCGCATCGCGGAATTGGGCGTGGCTCATCACCATCGCCCGTACGGGGGTGGTCGTGACCACCGTCGCCGTGGCAGGGCCGCGGTCGAGCATGCTGATCTCCCCGAAAAAGTCTCCCGCGTGGAGCGCCGGCCGCGGCTTGCCGTCGACGTCCACGGTCGCCTCGCCATCGAGAAGCACGTAGAAGGTGTCGGACGGGCTCCCTTGCGTGATCAGGGTGTAATGGGCCTTGACGTCCACCTCGTCGGTGCGACTCGCGAGGAACTCCAGCTCCTTGCGGCTGCAGCGGGAAAAAAGTGGAACCCTGCCCAACGCCGCCGCTTTCTGGTCGCTCATCGAGGGCAGGATAACGCCCTCGACGGCGGCCGTCAGCGGTTGGGCAGCGCCTGCAGTGTGGCGACGGCCTGGTCGAGGCGGGAACGCGGGAGCCGGCCGCTCAGGACGGCGGCCCTGATCGCGTTGTAAGTGGCAGCCGCGACCGATAGGTGATGGGCGATCATCACCATGTCGCCGCCGTTCACCAGGAACTCGACAGCAGCCTCGGGCGTCGGGGTGCTCGCGGTTATGGCGCCCATCTCCATGTCATCCGAAATGATGGCTCCGCTGAAACCCACCTTCGACCTCAGCAGCTGGATCGTGGCCGGCGAAAGGTCGGCCGAGTGCCGCGCGTCGAGCGCTGGATAGTAGAGGTGCCCGAGCATCACGAAGTCGACGCCATGCGATACCGCCGCACTGAAGGGCGGCAGATCGCGTGCTTGCAGGGCGGCGAGGCTCTCGCTGATGCGAGGCAGCTGGATCTCTGAGCTGACCGAAGTGTCGCCGTGGCCGGGAAAGTGCTTGGCCGCCGACAACATCTGGGCCGAATGGATGCCGTCGACGACGGCGCCCACAGACGCCGCGACCGATGCGGGGTTCGTTCCGTAGCAGCGGCCCCACATGATCGAGCTCGGCCCGTTGCAGACGTCGGACACGGGACCGAGGTCGAGGTCGAAGCCGAGAGCCTTCAGCGCCGACGCCATCTGGGTCGAGGCTCTTTGCCCGACCGGCATCGGCACGCAGGGGACTGAGCTGACAGCCAGGCACACCTGGCCGCCCTCCTGGTCGGTCGCGGCGATCATCCGGTGCCGCACGACGCCGCGGAGCCTAGTGATCAAGGCTGCGATCGACGACGCAGAGCCGGCGTTGTGGTTGGAGTTGATGATGAGCAAGCCCCCGTACTGATGCTGGCTCCAGTTGTTGATCACGGGGTTGGTCATGCTGCCCTCGAAACCCACCATCATCACGGCCCCGATCTCCTCGTTCAGGGTCAACCCGCCAGGCCCCAGCTGCTGGGTGGGGCTAGGCGAGATCGCGGGCGATGGCCGGGCCGGCGTCGGCGACGAGCCGGCGACGGGCCCGGGTCCACCGCACGAGACGAGCAGCACGGCCAGAAGGGCAGGCGCGAATCTTCTGCTGATCACTCATCTGTGCAACGCGGCGAGCGGTCGAAGTGGTACGGGTTGCGGCTTCAGCCCTTGACGTACGAGAGCTTCTCGGCCACCTTGCCGTCCCGCACGCGGAAGAGGTCGATGCCCCGCACGTGGCCCGCAACCCCTTCGTCCTCCCAGTGGAAGACCCACCGGACCACTGCCCGATCACCAAAAACGAGAGTTTCCTCAGCCTCGAACCGAGCGCTGGGCGTCGATGCGAAGAATCGGCTCCAGAACTCGCGGACCTGCTGGGCGCCCACGTATTGCTCGCCGTCCGGCGACGGGAACGTGTTCTCGAAGATGCAGTCCTCCGTCATGAGGTCCATCACGGCGTCCGCGTCCAGCCGCCCGAACGCCGCATTGAATCGCCCGAGCACGTCCTCCGTCTCCGCAGTGAGCACGCGCTCCGCAGTGTGGCTGCTCATCCGCGCGCGTAGTTGCTGGCGCCGTAGAAGTCGACCACCACGACGGGTTCGTCGCCGATCACCCACGCGTCGTGGCCGCTCGGCAGCGAGGTGAGGTCGCCGGGGCCGGCGACGAACTCGGTGCCGTCGTCCATCTTGATGCCAAGCCGTCCGCTCACGTGGTACTGGAAGTGAGGGGCTTCGCAGCTCGCTGTCTTCGCGATCGGCTTGACGTCGTTCGACCAGCGCCAGCCGGGCTGAAGCACGAGCCGTCCGACCGCCGACCCGCCAAGCGTGACGATCTCGGCCTGGCCGTGAGGGAACTCGCGAATCTCCTCGGGCTTGACGAAGCTCTTGTGTTCGGTCGCGTGTCTGATGGCCATGTGCATCCTCCTCGAATACAGAACTGGGCGTTTGTGTTATTCTTACTTACTAGTAGGTAAGTTGTCAAGACCCAGGTTTAAGGAGACCATTTGGAAGTGACGGCCAGGCAGACTTCGAACACCGCCGGCAGCGCCGCCAGGATCCTCGACGTCGCCGAGCGGTTGGTCCAGGTGCGCGGCTTCAACGGGTTCAGCTACGCCGACGTGGCGGCCGAGCTGGGCGTGACCAAGGCAAGCCTGCACTACCACTACCCGGGCAAAGCGGAGCTCGGTGAGGCCCTCATCAAAAGGTACGCAGCCCGCTTCGCGGAAGCCCTGCGCGCCATCGACGCGGAAGGCTCGGACGTTCCCGCCAAGCTCGCCGCGTATGCCGGCCTCTACGCTGGCGTCCTTCGGGAGCAGCGCATGTGCCTGTGCGGAATGCTGGCGGCCGACTACGAGACGCTGCCTGCGCCGATGCGCACGGCTGTGGTGCGGTTCTTCGACGAGAACGGGGTCTGGCTCGAGCGCGTGCTGGAGCAGGGCGCGAGCGAAGGCACGCTGCACTATGAGGGCTCGTCGCGAGACGCGGCCCAGATGATCATCAGCACGCTGGAAGGCGCCATGCTGGTCGCTCGTCCGTACGGCGATCCCGAGCGTTTCCAGGCCGCCGCGGCGCGTCTCCTGGCCACGCTGGTCGCCTCATCACAGGACGGAGCGCCGCCGGCTTCTCAGTAGCTTCCGCCACGTCCTGGCGACCGGGTTGTGTCAGGTGGTTGGAGCGGGCGATGGGAATCGAACCCACGTAAACAGCTTGGAAGGCTGCCGCACTACCATTGTGCTACGCCCGCTTTGGTGCCTTTGCCTGGTGGCCCGTAGGGGCTTCGAACCCCTGATCTCCGGCTTGAAAGGCCGGCGTCCTAGTCCACTAGACGAACGGGCCAGGCGAGTCGATTGTGCCCGAAACACTCACCGTTCCGTCCGGATCCGCACCGCGGCCTGTGGTGGGCGGCGAGGGTTTCGAACCCCCGACCTCCAGCATGTCAAGCTGGCGCTCTTCCAACTGAGCTAGCCGCCCATGGCGGAATGGGCATTCGAGTGGACGCTTATTCTAGTTCCGATGCCACCGCACATCGGCCGGCCCATGCGCCGTCTCGAAGACGAGCGGCTCATCACAGGGCGAGGCCGATTCGCGGGCGACATCAAGCTCGATGGAGCTCTTCATATCGCGTTCAGCCGCTCGCCAAAGCCGCACGCGCTGATCAAAGCGATCGACACGTCGACGGCGAAAGCGATGCCCGGAGTGGTCGCTGTGTGGACTGCTTCCGACCTGCCGGAGGTCGCACCCGGGCTGAGCGACTTCGGGCCCACGGGGATCATCCAGCACGGGCGTCCCATCCTGGTCACCGACGAGGTCAGATACGTCGGCGACGCGTATGCGGTGGTGGTCGCCGAAACCGCATATCAGGCTCACGACGCGGCCGAGGCGATGGCGGGCGTGCTCGACCCGCTGGCTGGGGTCGGAGACGTGGTGACTGCGACCGCCGACAACGCGCCGAAGGTCCACACCGATATGGAGAGCAACGTCGCCCACTCGAGCTTCACCACTTACGGCGACATCAAGGCTGCCTTTGCCGGAGATTCGGTGACCGCCAGGATCACGCTGACGACAGCTCGCGTGGCGGGGGCCGCATTGGAGCCGCGCGCGGTGACGGCGACCTACGAGGACGGCCGGATCACGGTCTGGACCTCGACCCAGAACGTGTTCGGCGTCAGAAACACCATCGCTTCGATCCTGGGCATCGAAGAGAGCAAGGTGCGCGTCCTGGCCGAGGACGTCGGCGGGGGTTTCGGCGCCAAGGGCACCCCCTTCCCCGAAGAGGTGCTGACGGCCCTCGCGGCGCTGCGGCTCAAGCGCCCGGTGCAGTGGGTCGCGACGCGCAGCGAGGACGGCGCGACCACAGCCCAGGGTCACGGCACCGTGCTCGAGCTCGAGCTCGCGGCGGCGCCCGACGGCAAGCTTCGCGGGCTTCGCGGCCGCATCGTCCACGACATGGGCGCCTATTCGGGTTCGGGCGCCGGCCAGCCCGGGATCATCATCCCCCACATGGTCTCCGCCTACGTGCTGCCGGCCATGGACATCGAGGCCCTGCTCGTCTACACGAACACAACGCCCACCGGCTTCATCCGCGGAGGCGGGCGGCCGCTCGGGAACTATGGAATGGAGCGCGTGATCGACCGGCTCGCCCGCAAGCTCGACATCGACCCCGCGACCCTGCGCAAGAGGAACCTGATCAAACCCGAGCAGATCCCCTACACGACAGGCATCCCAGCGGGCCGAAGCGGCTACGTCTACGACAGCGGTGACTTTCCGCGGCTGCTCGAGCTCGCCCTCGACAAGATCGCGTACGACGAGGCGCGCGACCGTGGGAGGGACGGCAAGCTCGTCGGCCTGGGCATCGCGTGCTGCGTCGAATCGACCTCATTCGGCCGCGGCGAGCCCGCCAAGGTGCACATCGACAAGGACGGCACCGCGCGCGTGTACGTCGGCTCGACCCCGCAGGGGCAAGGCCATCAGACGATCGTCGCGCAGGTGGTGGCGGACAGGCTCGGCTGGCCGCTCGACAGGATCAAGGTGACGGCGGGCGATACCGAGCACGTGCCCTTCGCCCTGCTGACCGCGGGGAGCCGTAGCGCGGTGATGGTCGGCAATGCGGCGGCCCGCGCCGCGACCGCGATGCGCACCAAGCTGCTCGAGAGTGCCGGACAAGCCCTCGAGGCCGATGCGCAGGACCTCGTCCTCGAGGACGGCGTAATCGTGGTGCGCGGCACACCCGCGAAGCGGGTGAATGCCGCCGACCTGGTGCCCGACGAAGGCCTGGAGGTGTTCGAAAGCTTCGACCCCGGCCGGCCGCTCACTTTCTCGAGCAGCTGCCATGCCGCGGTCGTTTCAGTGGACACCGAGACGGGGCACGTCGAGGTGGTGCGCTACGCGATAGTTCACGACACGGGCAAGGCGATCAACACGCGTCTGGTCGAGGGACAGATGCACGGCGGCTACGCGCACGGGCTCGGGTACGCGCTTTACGAGTCCGCCGCCTACGACCCGGACGGAAACTTTCGCAGCGCAAGCTTCCTCGACTACACGATAGTCAGCGCCTGCGAGGTGACCGTGCTGCCCGACCTGGTCCACATCGACACCCCGACCGACACGAATCCAGAAGGATTCAAGGGCGCGGGCGAGAGCGGGACGATACCGGTCCCGGCCGCGATCGCCAACGCCGTCGAAGACGCACTTCGCAAGCGCAACCCCGAGGCGGTGGTCGACCGCCTGCCGATCACCGCCGATCGGATCCTCGAGATGCTCGGCCCTGGGAACTGAGCCGCCACTAGGCACGCCGTCCTCTCGCCCGGACCTTCCCTCGCGAGGTGATTGGCAGTCCGTCGTCGACTGGCGCCGCAACCTCGCGGCGCTCTGGTTTGCAGAGTTCACGGCCATCTTCGGGTTCAGCTTCGCCTTTCCGTTCCTCTCGATCTTCATCTCACAGGACCTCGGGGTGCACCCGGGGCGGGACCTCGACCTCTGGACCGCCGCCGCCGGCAGCGTCTCGGGCCTGTCGATGGGGATCGCCAGCCCGATCTGGGGCATCCTCGGCGACCGGCTGGGTCGCAAGCCGATGCTCGTGCGCTCGATGGTCGGGGGCGCGCTCACAGTCGGCCTGATCGCGTTCGCCAGGACCCCGGAGCAGCTGGTGATCCTTCGGTTCCTCCAGGGCGCCACCAGCGGGACGGTGGCGGCGGCCACAGCGCTGGTCGCGGTCGAGACACCGCGGAACCGCGTCGGCTGGTCGCTCGGCGTGGTCACCTCGGCGGTCGCTCTGGGCGGCGCCATCGGGCCTGTCGTGGGCGGCTTTGCGGCGGCCGCCTTCGGCCTGCGAATCGTGTTCCTGGGCGGCGGCGTCCTGCTTCTCCTGGCGATGATCCCCGTCTTCCTGATCGTGCGCGAGAGCCCGCTGCGACGGCGAGACCCCAAGCGGCTCGGAACGCTCGCGATGATCAGGCAACGACCTGGCGCGGTGTCTGCGCTCGTGGGACTGATCGGCGCACAGGGTGTTGTCAGCGTCTGCAACAGCGCCACCCAGATCCTGGTGGTGCTCAGGCTCCTGGAGATGCTGAGCAGCGGGGTTGCCGCGGTCACCGGGATCGCGTTCGGGCTGGCCGGCGTGGCGACCAGCGCCGCAGCCGTGTTCTACACGGTCGTGACGAGGCGGCTGGGCTATGTGCGCACCACGGTGATCGCCGCGGTCCTGATGGCGGCGGCAGTGGCGCTGGTCGCTGTCGCGCCATGGGTCGCCGTCGTGGTCGGCGCGGTGGCTCTCAACGGCCTGCTCAGCGGCGTGATCGTGCCGGCGACCGCGAGCATGATCGGGCTGGAGACGCCATCAGAGGCGCAGAGCACGGTTTTCGGCATCAATGCGAGCTCTGTCGCCTTCGGCTTCTTCCTGGGGCCGTTGATCGCCGGCGGCGTGGCGGCGACGGCTGGTGTTCCCGTCGCGCTGGGCGTCATCGCCGTCATCGCGATCGGCCTGGCGGTGCTGCTGGCCACCGCCACGCGCGAGCCCGCGCGCTGACATCAGCTCATTCGACCTTCTAAGGTGGATTGGGTGAGGAGGGTGGCCATCGCACTGGCGGCTGCGGCACTGTGCGCGTGCGGTGACGGCGCCCAGGGTGGGGCGCTGATCTCGCCCGCCCCGGGCTGCGACAATGACATTCGTACCTGCATGGACCAACGCAACACGCCGCCACCCACCGTGATCGACGCCTCCAAGAAGTACACCGCGACGGTGCACACGAATCGAGGCGATTTCGTGATCTCGTTCGTGGATCCGAAGATCGCCCCTCAAACCGTCAACAACTTCGTCTACCTGGCGCAGAACCATTACTACGACGGGCTGACCTTTCACAGGATCGTGCCCGGCTTCGTCGTCCAGGGGGGCGACCCGTTGGGCACCGGCACGGGCGGCCCGGCCTACAAGCTGCCCGATGAGAACAACCCCACGGAGTGGCCGCGCGGCACAGCGGGCATGGCCTCGAGCCCTGCCGGCGTGAGCGGTTCGCAGTTCTTCATCACGATCGGCGACGCGCCCTTCCTGGCGACGGCCCTCGACCAGACCACCCATCGCGTCGGGGTCTACAACCACTTCGGCCAGGTGACCTCGGGGATGGAGGTCCTGGACAAGATCTCGAAGGGCGACAAGATGACCTCGATCGACATCTCGGCCTCGTGAGGGGGACGCTCCTCGCGCTGATCGCCCTGACCGCCCTCGCGGCCTCGGCGTGCGGCTATCCCGACCCATATGTGACCAGCGGCCCGGTCGCCAACGAGAGCCCAATTCCGAGCCCACCGCCGAGCCCGTCACCTTCGATCGACAACTTCAACGACGGCGCAGGGCTGCCCGTCGTCACCTATCCGGACGGGCTCAAGTACGTGGATCTCAAGGTGGGCACAGGCCCCGTGGCGGTCACGGGCAAGAGCCTAACCATGGAGTACACCGGCTGGCTCAGCGACGGCACCGAGTTCGATTCGAGCCGCGGGCGCGCGCCCTTCGTGTTCGTGATCGGCCAGGGCCAGGTCATCCCGGGCTGGGACGAGGGCATTCAGGGCATGAAGGTCGGAGGCAAGCGCAAGCTCACCATCCCGGGGGCGCTGGCCTACGGGGCGGCGGGCCGGACCGACCCGAACACCGGTGCGCAGGTGATCCCGCCCAACGAGACCCTGGTGTTCGACGTGGAGCTTTTCAAGGTGGCGGTGGCCCCCAAGCCGACGCCGACTCCATCGCCGTCGCCGATCCCATCCCCATCGCCGAGCCCGAGCCCCACACCGACCTAACACCGCCTGCGACGTCGTCTACGAGACGGTGAGCGTTCCCTTCATCCCGGAGTTTTCGTGGCCGGGCTGGTCGCAGAAGTACGTGTAAGTGCCGGCCGCGATGTTGTCGACAGTGAACACCGACGTGTCGCCCGACGAGATGAGGTCGCTCCCGGCCACCCGCGCGCCCGAGCTGTTGCGAATGATCATGTCGTGTGAGGTGTTGTTGCCCGCGTTGACCACGTAGAAGACGACCTTGCCGGCCGGGACGTTGAGGGTGGCCGGATCGAATTTGAACTCGGTCATCGTGACCTTGATCGAGCCCGAAGGTTGGGTTGTCGCGCCGCCGCCACCGCATGCGGCGAGCAGGGCCACGGCCAGAACTGAGGCGGCAACAGCTTTCATCGCAGGTAGGCGACCCCGACGTAGAGGATCACGAACAGGAAGAACCACACCACGTCCACGAAGTGCCAGTAGAGCGTGACGGCGGCCACGCCGACGTGATGCTGGGACGAGAACTGCCCCTTCGCGGCTCGATAGAGGATCAAGGTGAGCAAGATGATGCCGCCGAGCACGTGGGCGCCGTGGAACCCGGTCATCGTGAAGAAGGCGCTCGCAAACGTGTTCGCGGTCAGGTTCAGGCCGCGGTTGAAGGCGGCGATGAACTCGTACAGCTGGCCGAACTCGAAGGCGAGGCCGAGGATGATCGTCGCGGTCCAGAGCATGAAGAACCTGCGCCGGTTGTCATGGGAGAGGGCGTCGGCCGCAAAGTGGCAGGTGAAGGCGCTCGAGAACAGGACGATCGTGTTGATCACAGGGATCGGCCACACCGCGACGTAGAACTCGCTGACACCCTGTGGCGGAGCCGGCGGCCACTGGATGTGGGAGCCGTACAGGTAGAAGTACACCGCGAACAGGCTTCCGAAGAACATCACCTCGGACGCGAGGAAGATGTACATGCCCATCATCCCCGGCTTGATCGCGGGGTACTCGGGAGCCGACACCTCTGGCCGCATGGTGGCGACAGCCATCAGTGATGCACCTCAGCGCCGGTCTCGGCAGCGTCGCCCGGGTACAAACGAACGTCTTCAACCAGGACCCAGCCGGCGACCCCGTACAGGAAGATCACACCGCCCACCACGGCGAGACCGATGCGGGGCCCAGCGGCAAACGGAATGGCGGCCAGGCCGAGGAACAGGGCCCCCAGGCAGATGATGAATGGCCAGTTGCTGTTCGGGAAGAGATGGATGCCGAGCTCGTGCGCGCGGGCGTTGAAGTCAATCGTGTTGTCGACCGGGTGCGGGATCTCCAGGTCGAACCTCGAGGCCAACGCACGCTCTGGGTCGGCCGACCTCCAGGCGCGGAACGCCGCCGAAGCCATCTCGCTCGAAGGCCAGAGCTTGTACGCGCAATTGCGGCAGTGGTCGATGAATCGGGCGGTCTTCAGCCCGCAGCGAGGGCAGTCGACGGCAATGCTCGGGTTGGCAACATCGACGTATCGGGGTTTGGTGCCTGCCGCCACAGTCGGTTTCGGATTCTATCAGCGAGCGGAGACGGACACCGTCCCCGGCCACCAGCTTGGCCATCCTTATACTTGACCGCCGTGAAAGCATGCGGCCGACTGCCGCTCACAATCCTGGGCTTGGTCGTCGCCGCATTCCTTCTCAGCTCATGCGAGGGTTTGGGCGGCGTCTCGCCCATCTTCCCGACACCGGTCTCGCCCAACGGCCAGGACATCTACACCCTCTACGAGGTGATCTCGATCCCGGCGATCATCGTCTTCGTCGGCGTCGAGATCGCCCTGCTCTGGGTGCTGCTCCGCTTCCGGCGCTCCAAGCAGCCGGCCGGGTACGTGCCGCCTCAGATCCACGGGCACAACGGCCTCGAGGTCACCTGGACGTTGGTGCCGCTCGCCATCGTCCTCGCGATCTCCGCCTTCAGCTTCGTCACCCTGCAGAAGGACTTCACGCCTGTGACCAACCCGGACATGACTGTCATCATCTCCGGTCACCAGTTCGGCTGGGACTACACCTACACGGAGGGGTTCACCGTCCATCAGGAGGGGACGCTTGCCGGGGACGTCACGCCGTTCGTGGTGCCGACCCACAAGCTGGTCCGGCTCGAGTTCGAAGGCACCGACGTGATCCATTCATGGTGGGTGCCGGCGATCTCCGGGAAGACCGACGCGGTGCCCGGCTATCCCAACTACTCGTGGCTGAAGATCGACCAGGCCGGCACATGGCATGGTGAATGCGCCGAGCTCTGCGGCGTCGGCCACAGCACCATGCAGATCATCGTCGTGGCGATGGACCAGCCCCAATACGACCAGTGGGTCCAGCAGCAGCTGGCCGCGCAGTCTCCCACCCCCTCCCCGTCACCGTCGCCGAGCGCGTGACGGTCGCGGTTATAGGATAAGGATCAGATGGCGGCCACCCAGTCCCTGCCCCGTCCGAAAGCGTACGACGACACCTTTTTCAAGCCGATCAGCATCTGGCTGACCACCACCGACCACAAGCTGATCGGGATCATGTACATGGTCACCGGCATCCTGAGCTTCATCCTCGCCGGGATCTTTGCGCTGATCATCCGCTTGCAGCTGTCGCAGCCCAACCTCTCGGTGGTCGACGCCGAGATGTACAACCAGCTCATCTCGGCCCACGGCGTGACGATGATCTTCTTCTTCGTCACGATCTTCCTGACGGGGATCGCCAACTACATGGTGCCGATCATGATCGGCGCCCGTGACATGGCCTTCCCGCGGGTGAACCTGCTCGGTTTCTGGCTGGTCCCTGTCTCGATCATCCTGTACTACGGCGGGTTCTTCACAGGCGGCGCGCTCGACGCGGGCTGGACCGGCTACGCACCCCTGACCGAAAAGGCCTACCAGA
>JBGOTG010000029.1:0-16889 GCA_041476405.1 Candidatus Dormibacteraceae bacterium
ACCAGTTCGCGGCGAGGCATCGAGACGTCGACGTCCTGCTCGTTGACGACATCCAGTTCCTCGCCAAACGCGAAGAAACGCAGACCGAGTTCTTCCACACGTTCAACGCGCTGCACGAGATCAACAAGCAGATCGTCATCTCGTCCGACCGGCCGCCCAAGGAGATCCCCACCCTCGAGGACCGGCTCAGGTCACGGTTCGAGTGGGGCCTGATCGCCGACATCCAGTCGCCGGACTTCGAGACGCGCCTGGCCATCCTGCACTCCAAGCTCGGTGACAACAGCGCCCTCGTCCCCGAGGAGGTGCTGAGCTTCATCGCTCACAAGGTGCAGCGGAACATCCGCGAGCTCGAGGGCGCGCTCACCAGGGTCCAGGCTTTCGCGGCAGTCCACCAGCGCCAGGTCGACGAGGACGAGGCCGCCCGGCTCCTGGCCGACATCATCCCAGCCGGCACACGCAAGCCGATCAACGTCGAACGCATCCAGGCGCTCGTCGCCGACTACTACAACGTCACCCTCGAGGACATGAAGGGAAAGCGCCGCGACAAGCACATCGTTTTCCCTCGCCAGGTGGCGATGTTCCTGGTCCGCGAAGAAACCCCTTCATCACTCCCCGCCATCGGCAAGGCGTTCGGCGGCCGCGACCACACGACTGCGCTGCATTCGATCGAGAAGATCGCGAACGAGCTCAAGGAAGACGAGCGTTTGAGGTATGAGGTGCAGGCCATCCGCGAGAAGCTCTACGTTCAGTGATAGTCGTTTCCACAAGTTGTGCGACACCGGCCGGGACAAGCAGCGAGGCGACGAGCCTCGCCCGTTTCTTCCCCAACCAGACCACAGGACATCGCATCAACCCACCCGGTTGCACAGGACTTATCCCCGGTTCAGGTCGATCTGTAAATGATCTCGACATCCACAGTGTCCACACCGCTTACTGTTATCGACTACGGATGATTTCAATTAAGAGAAACTCTTACAACGGGGGACAAGTGTGTTGAATGCCAAAGCGACTGCATCTCAAATGAAGGTCACGTGCAGGCCGTCGGTTCTGAGCCAGGCGCTACAGGTCGTGTCTCGTGCCATCTCGAGCCGGACGACCTTGCCGATCCTGAACAACATCCTCATCGAGACGACCTCGGAGGGGCTTGCGCTTACCGCCACGAACCTCGAGATCGGGATCCGC
Organism: Candidatus Dormibacteraceae bacterium; assembly: GCA_041476405.1. Lineage (GTDB taxonomy): Bacteria > Chloroflexota > Dormibacteria > Dormibacterales > Dormibacteraceae > Palsa-872. Next base: position 1,183 of record JBGOTG010000029.1, read on the forward strand.
AAGCTGGTCCCCGCGGAGGTCTCGATGGAAGGGGGCACCACGGCGCCGGCGAGGTTGCTGACCGATTTCGTCAGCACCCTGCCCGACCAGGACCTGGAGATGACCCTCGATGGGGCAACGCAGTCCCTCGGCCTTCGCTGCGCCCGATTCGACACGCACATCAAGTGCATCGAGGCCGAAGAGTTCCCGCCGGGTCCGCGTCCCGACGAGGGCGACCGCCTCGAGGTCGCCCTGGACGAGCTCGTCAGCGCAGTGGAGCAGACGCAGATGGCCGCCTCCACCGATGAGGCGAGACCAGTGCTCACCGGCGTGCTGGTCCAGATCCAGGGAGGAGCGCTGACCATGGCGGCCACCGATGGTCACCGCCTGGCGGTGCGCAAGCTCGCGGCCACCGGTCCGGCGGACCTGGAAGCGAGCCTCATCGTGCCGGCCCGCGCGCTGGCCGAGCTCTCCAGGGTGCTCAAGGGCGAACCGGGCAAGGTGGAGGTGATCATCTCGAAAGCTCGCAACCAGGTCTTCTTCAAGGCCGGCAGCTCGGAGCTCACATCGAGGTTGATCGACGGCAAGTATCCAAACTATTCACAAGTTATCCCCAGCAAGAGCTCGACCAAGGTCCGCGTGTCGACCAGCGAGCTGATGCAGACGGTGAGGGCCGTGTCGCTGTTCGCGCGCGACAGCGCCAACGTCATCCGGGTCAAAGCCCAGGCCGGCGCCCTGGTCCTCTCGGCCACGACCAACGAGGTCGGGGACAGCAAGGCGGAGATGGCGGCGCACGTCGACGGCTCGGACATTCAGATCGCTTTCAATGCCCGCTACGTGCTGGACGCCCTGGGCGTGATGTCCGAGGACGAGGTGGAGCTCCTCTTTGACGGACCGTTGAGCCCGGGGCTGATGCGGCCACCAGGCAAAGAGCACTACCTGTACGTGATCATGCCTGTGCGCGTGGCGATGTCGTAATTGATTGCTGCTCAGGCGCCTCCAACTTAGAAATCACCGCAACTATGCCCACCTGGACCTGGCGCCGGGGCCTGGCGTAAACGTATTCATCGGCGCCAATGGCCAGGGCAAGACCAACCTGCTCGAAGCGGTCGCCATGCTGGCGCTCTCCGCGTCGCCGCGGTCCAGGCGGGACGTCGAGGTGATCGGCCCGGTCGCCCCGGCCTCCCGCATCGAAGCCGAGGTCGAAAGCCAGGGCAGAGTGGTCGAGCTGGCCATCACGCTGGCCGTCGAAGGCGAGCGCGTACGCCGCGCGATCGACGTCGACGGCGCCAGGCGGCGAGCGTTCGATCTACCCGGGCACTTCCGCGTAACTCTCTTCTGGCCCGATGACCTTGGTCTCGTCAAGGCCGGACCGGAGGTGCGGCGCCGCTTTCTGAACCAGATGCTCGTGCAGGTCGAGCCGGGGTACGCGCGAGCTCTATCCGGGCTGAAGCGCGTCCTGGAGCAAAGGAACATCCTGCTCAAGAGGATGGCCGCCGGCGAGGGAGGCGGCGACGTTCTGGAGGTCTGGGACGAGGAGCTGATACGCATCGGGGGCGAGGTCTCGGCGGCTCGCGCCAAGGCGGTTCGGGAATTGCAGCCGGAGGCCGCGCGCTGCCACTCTGAGGTCGCGGCCGGGGAGCGGCTCGAAATCGAGTACGAAGGCCCTCCCGAAGACCTTGCAGAGGCTGTGCATAACTCGCTGGGAGAGGACCTCCGGCGAGGCTCCACCAGCGTGGGGCCACACCGCGACGACCTGCGTGTGATGCTCGACGGGCGTGAGGCCCGGGCTTATGGGTCGCAAGGTCAGCAGAGAACCGCGGTGGTCAGCCTGAAGCTTGCCGAGGCAGCCCTGGTCGCTGCGCGCACAGGTGAGCGGCCCGTGCTCTTGCTGGACGATGTCCTTTCCGAGCTGGACGCCGAACGAAGAGCCGCCCTGTTGCGGCGGGTGACAGGCGGAGGCCAGGTCATCATCACGTCGGTGGAGGCCGGGCCGTTTCCGCCCGATCTCATGTCCGGCGCACGGGTCTGGAACGTGGTTGGGGGCGAGATCCAGGCCTGTGGATAAGCTGGGCAATATCCTCCCGCGCGTGCTGCGCCGGCAGCCCGGTGGCGGGCGCCTGCTGGGGACGCAGATCGCCTCCGCATTCCGAGTGCTGATCGGCCCCGATCCGGCGCGGCTGTGCGATGAGGTGGAGCTCCATTCGGGCACCCTGGTGGTGACCACCTCGAGCCCGGCACTCGCGCACCAGCTGAGGCTCGATTCGGAAACCATAGTGGCACGCCTCAACGGCCTCGACCTGGGCCGAAAGGTGCGCACGCTCCGGGTCCGAATCGGGAGGTCCACACCCTCGCAGTGATGAAGCTGGGGCTGGAGCAACGCCGAGCCTCGGCGATCGGTCGCGGAGCGGTCCGCGTGGTGGCGGGCGCCGGGACCGGTAAGACCGCGGTGATCGCCGAACGCTTCCGCAGGTTGGTCGCGGCCGGCGCTGCGCCGAGCTCCATCCTGGTCATGACCTTCACGGACCGCGCAGCCGCGGAGATGCGCCAGCGAATCGAGGACCTGATCAGCGTCCCGGCGCCGGCCGTCGGCACCTTCCATTCGATCGCGCTCGGCTGGCTGCGTTCGGACGGCCGCCTGCTCGGAGTCCCCGCCGGTTTCAGGATTCTCGCCGGCGCCGACCGCTGGATCCTGGCCCGTGAGCTGATGTGGGAGCTGGGCGACCAGGCCCTGACGGGAGACGAGCGTCCGGATGACCTGGTTTCGCCCGCCCTCCAGATGCTGGAGCGCATGAAGCAGGAGCTCGTGCCGCTCAAGCGGCTCTCTGCCTGGGCGTCCACCACCGACGACAAAGAGCGCGCGCTGCTGATGGAGGCCTGCGTTCGACTCTTCCGAGCCTACGAGCGCGAGTGCCGCAAGAGACGGCTGCTCGATTTCGAAGACCTTCTCACGCTGGCGGTGAGGATGCTGGAGGAGCATCCGGCCACGCACCAGGCCTACAGCGAGCGCTATCCGCATGTGCTCGTCGACGAGTACCAGGACCTGAACCTCGCGCAGGAACGCCTGGTCGAGCTCATCGCGCAGGCAGGAGAACCATTCATCGTCGGCGACGACGACCAGAGCATCTACCGCTTCAGGGGAGCTTCGCGGGCGAGCCTCGAGCGGTTCCGGAGCCACTTCCCGTCCGCGCTCACCGTCACCCTCGGCCGCAACCATCGAAGCTCTCGCAGGATCGTCACCGCCGCAGCCGCGCTCATTGCCAACAGTCCTGAGCGTCTGCCCAAAGAGCTGAGGTCCAGCCAGGCGGGTCCGCGGGTGGAGATGTGGCTCTGCCCAGATGGTGGAACGGAGGCGAGCGCTATCGCGGCCGAGGCGCAGCGGCTTGTCGAGTCGGGCACACCGCTGCCGAGGATCGCAGTGTTGTGCCGCACGAACGCCATCGCGCGCCCGATCGCCAACGCCCTGGCGGCGCGCAGCCTCCCGCACGCAGTCATCGGCGGCCACGGGTTCCACGACCGTCCGGAGGTCAAGGACGTGATCGCCCTGCTGCGAGTCCTGCGCGACCCGACAGACGTGGTCCCGCTCGCCCGAGCGCTGACCCGCCCACCCTGCGGCCTCGACCCCTCGGCGGCGCTGGCGAAGCTGCGCGACCGCGACGGCGTGGCGCCGCTGGAGGCGCTCCGCCAATGGGCGCCCGCAGGCGAGTTCGGCGGTCTCCTCGGCGCTCTGTCGAAGTTGGCCGCGAGCCTCGACGTGCGCGACCTGTTCTTCGAGCTGATGGAGAGGAGCCGCTATCTCGAGGTGCTCGGAGCCGGCCTTGAGGCCAGCGAGGCGGCGCGCGCAATCGCCAACGTCAGCCGTTTCGCCGAGATGATCGCCGAGTTCTGCGAGACATCGTCCGATCGCTCGTTGGAGGCGTACATGCGCCACCTCGACCTGGTCCTGCTGTCCGGAGAGGACGAGGAGCCGGCGGCGGTGGAAGGGTTGGTCGAGGCCATCCAGGTCATGACGATCCACCAGGCCAAGGGCCTGGAGTTCGAGGCGGTGTTCGTGCCGGGGCTGGTGGAAGGTCGCTTGCCGCAGTCGGGTCGCTCGCCCCGATTCGAGTTGCCCCCGTTGGTCCTCGAGCCGCTGGTGCGAGGTCGCGAGGATGTGGTGGCGGAGGAGCGCCGCCTGCTGTATGTCGCGATGACACGCGCGCGCCGTCGCCTGTACCTCACGCGGGCGTCTCACTACGAGGGCGGCCGGCGGTGGAGGGATTCGCGATTTCTCGCCGAGGTGCGAAGCGCCGGTCCTCGGACTGTCGTCGAGCGGGAGGTGGCCGCCATCCCGATCCCGCAGGTCCAGGTTTCTGGGGTGAAGGTGAAGCGGGACGTCGTCCTCTCCTACTCCGCCATCGCCTCTTACCGCGACTGTCCGCGGCAGTACTGGTACAGATACGAGCAGCGCCTGCCTGCGGTGCAGAGCGCCGAGGCCGTGCAGGGTGTGATCCTCCACGAGGTCCTGCGGCGCGTGGGCGAAGCGCGCCAGAGTGGAAAGAAGATCAGCGCCGCGCTCGTGAGATCGCTGCACGCCTCTGTATGGCGCGCGACCGACTTCCCTGATGAGCGGCGAGCCCCGACGTTCAAGCGCAACGGAGCCGACCAGCTGGAGGCGTTCCGGAAAAGTGGAGGCTTCGACTCAAGGCCTGAATATCTCGAGCACCAGTTCACCGCCAACCTCGACGGCTGGACGCTGCGTGGAGTGATCGACCGCATCGACCGTGTGGACGGCACCGATGACGGCTGGCGGATCCTGGACTACAAGAGCGGGCGCCCCGTAGCGCGGAGCCGCCGCGACCTCCAGGTGGCCCTGTACGCGATGGGCGCGTCAGCCACCCTGCACATCGAGCAGCAGGGGGGTGCGCCGGGATCTGGCTTCGCCAGGCCCGCCGCCCCAAGGGGGGGCATCCCCCTTCACCAAATCGAGCTCGACGTCGTGTACCTGGCGTCCGGAGAGACCCTGAAGCTCGAACGTCCGGATGCGCTGGTGGCCGAGGCATCGAAGCAGGGAGCCGAGGTCGCGGAGGGGGTGAAGGCCGGCCGTTTCGAGGCGCGGCCCGAGCGCCGGCGCTGCCGGCTCTGTCCCTACCGACTCGCCTGCGCCGACGCCCTGTAGCGCGCCGCAAGCAGCAGGCACTCGCGCGCGATGTCGGACGACGCATATGGGTGCGCCAGCTCTGCCGCCTTGCGTGACATCTCACGCCAGCTCGGTCCGCCTTCGGCGAGGACCCGTATCTCCTCCAGCAGCTCGTCCTCCTTCGGCGAGAACTTGCCCACCCCAGAGCTCACCACGAAGTCGACGTTGGGAGTTTCCTGACCGGGCAAGAAGCCTGTGATGACAATAGGCAGCCCTGTGGCAAGGGCCTCGGCGATCGCGCCAGGACCCGCTTTGGTGACTATGACGTCGCACGCGCGCATCAGCTCCGGCATGTAGTCGACGAAGCCGAGGACGAGTGTCGATGTCGGGAAGCCCATACCGATGAGCCTGCGCCGCACCTTCTCGTTGCGCCCGCAGACGGCCACGATCTGCCATTCGTGTGGCTCCTCGGCCAGCGCGGTCACCTGTTTCATCAGGCCGCCGGCGCCGGCGGCGCCGCCCATGACGAGGACTGTGAAACGCGACTCGTCAAGGCCGAATCGACGCCGCAGCGCTTCCTTCTCACCTGGAGCCGGCGGTCGAAAACGCAGGTCGACCGGGAGGCCGAGCAGCTTGACGCGATCAGGCGGCACCCTCCTCCTGATGGCGACTTTGCGCGCGAGCTCGGTCGGCACGACGACCAGATCTGCCCGGCTGAAGGTCCAGCCGCGGTGGAAGTCCACGAGGTCGGTGATCACCGTCATGAGCGCGCGTGGGCGGCCGCTCTTCTGGATCGCCTGGTACGTCATGTGGTTCAAAAGGGGGTGTACCGATAGCACGACGTCGGGGTCGTGCTGCTTGATCAGCTCGACGGTGGCCTTGCGCACCCCGCGTCCGAAGACCGCGCGGATGGCGGCGAAAGTCGGCTTGGTGTTGCTCGTGTGATAGACGGCACCCCAGGCGACCCTGGACCGCTGGATCATCGGCGAATAGAGCGACGCGAGCCTGCGGACCACAGTAGGGCCCTGTGCCATCAACGGATCGGCAACGGTCACGACGCAGCTCGAGTCGAACAGCTTGAGGGCGTCGGTGAGAGCGCGTGCAGCCGCTCGGTGCCCTCCGCCTGTATCGCTGAAAAGAATCAGGACTCTGGGCGCGCCACCTATCGGAGTGGGAACTGGCGGCGGTGCCGGGAGGCGACCAGCGTCCGCCGGCTGGGCGCTTACTTCCGTCGCGCGACGGCCCGGCGCGCGATCCAACGCATGTTGTACTGGGCGAGCAGGAAGGTGATGAAGATCATCGAGATGATTCCTATACCCACCCAGAGCATCGTCCGCTTGGCGAGCTCGTTGGCCGACAGGGGAGGCTCTCCAGTGCGGTTCTGCTCGATGATGAAGGAGGCCAGGTCCTTGACGTCCTGATCGATCAGGTTGGCGTTGCCTCCCTTGGCGGGCATGTCGACCGACCCGGGGTCGCCTGCCTGGTGCTTGCGACCGTTGGTGATGATGCCGATGAGGAACGTCGGGTCGAGGCTGTTCGGCACGCCTGGCAGCTTGGCGATCGGGTTGAGGGCGGGGCCGATGCCGCCGGTGAGGCTCGCCCCGTGGCAGGTGGCGCAGTTGGCGGCGAAGACGGCCGCGCCCTTGGTGGGATCACCGGGCAAGGGCGCCGGGCTGCCCGACGGGCTCGGTGAGCTGTCCGCCAGCGTGCTGATGGCGGTGAGGGCGACCAGGGCCGGCACCGCCAACGCCAGCAGCACCGACAGCTTCAAGCCCTTACCTAGGCGCATGGCGCGCCAAATCATAACCCTGTCCGTATTTTGGAGCTCGGGCGGGAATAGGCGGGATCAGCGTAGGTTTTATTCCTGATATGGCGTCATGCTCTCCGGTCTCCCGTTCGGCTTTCTGCTGCGTATCGAGGCGCTGGCTAGACGCGAGATCGGCCTACCGTGGCTGAGACGACCCGACTGGTCTCCGACCGCACCGCCCGGCGGCGGATCGCGGTCATCTCCATGCACACCTCCCCGACTGCCTCCTTGGGCGAGAACGGCAACGGCGGCCTCAACGTTTACGTCCGCGAGGTGGCGACCGCGTTCAGCGACAGGGGCATCGCCACCGACATCTTCACCCGTCGGCAGAGCCCTGACGATCCCGCCATCGAGCCCCTCGCGCCCCTCTCACGCCTGATCTATCTGCCTGCCGGCCGCAGCCTGGACAAGTACTCGCTCTACAACGAGGTTCCCGGCTTTGCCGCTGGGATCCGCTCGTTCGCGGAGAGCGAGCAGATCCAGTACGACCTCCTCTACTCCCACTACTGGTTGTCGGGCGAGGTGGCCTGCCTCCTTCGACCGGGGATGGGCGCCGGTTGGGCCCACATCGCTCACACCCTTGGGGTCGTCAAGAACCGCACGCTCGCGAGCGGCGCCCGCCCTGAGCCGGCCCTGCGGATCCGCGTCGAGGGCGAGATAGCGCAGCAGGCGGACCTTCTGATTGCCTCGACTGCCGACGAAGGTGACGATTTGATCCGCCTGTATGGCGCCGACCCGGAGCACGTGTACGTGGTGGCGCCCGGCATCGACCTGGCGACGTTCCAGCCGCTCGACCGTGCCGATGCTCGACGAAAGATCGGCTACGGCCCGCAGGGCAGGCTGCTGCTTTTCGTCGGCAGGCTCGAGCGCCTCAAGGGCGTCGAGATTGCAATTCGCGCGCTGGCGCTGCTCAGCGATCGCGACCACGACGACGTTCGCCTGATCGTGCTCGGCGAGGACAGTCGCGATGGCGATGAGAGCGAGAAGGAGCGGCTGAAGGCCGTCGCCACGTCGCTTGGCGTCCGCGATCGCGTTGACTTCCTCGGCTCGGTCGCACACCACGAGCTGCCTTACTTCTATGCCGCCGCCGACGCCTGCGTGATGCCTTCTTACAGCGAATCGTTCGGCCTGGTCGCGCTCGAGGCGCAGGCATGCGGCCGTCCCGTCGTCGCCTCAGGCGTATCGGGCCTGCGCTCGGTGGTGCGCGACGAGGTCAGCGGCTACCTTATCGATGGCGACGACCCCGCGATCTACGCCGAGCGGATCGGCCGGCTGCTCGCGGACCCCGAGCTCGCGCAGCAGATGGGCCGGAGGGGCAGGCTGCTGGCGCAGCGTTTCTCGTGGACGAGGACGGCTGATCGCCTCGAGGGCCTCTTCGAGAACGTGATCGAAAACGGTCAGGCGCGTGTCCAGGCCGGCGTCCGGCAAGAGTAGGGGAACGAATCGGGGTCGAACACCGTCAGCGGCGCCGGCCTGGTCCCATCCCCGTTCATCAGCCAGACCTGGTTGTTGTTCAGAAACGCGATCTGGTGACCGTCCGGTGACGGCACCGGGTTCGCAACGCTGACGTTCGGATCGGACGGCAGGCCGAGGGCCGGGGTGAGCGCCGCAGGCGGAGCGATCACGCTCACCACGAAGGCCTTGCGCTGGATGCCCCCGTTCACAGACAGCCCGGCCGCGAACACCAGGTGGACCGAATCGGGCAGCCAAGCGGGCGCGCCGATCTCTGAGCCTGCCGCGATGATCGTCGTGGCGGCAGGTCCGCTCAGGTTGCGGACCTTGACTGTCGTCGTGCCGACGTCCTGGCGAAGGTAGGCGATCCGGTTGGCGGCAGGAGCCCAGCTGAGATCGCTGACGGGTGCATTCTCCACCGCGAGCTGGTAGCGGGCCCGAAGCCCGACGTCATAGCCCCAGATGACGCTTGCGTCAGCGCCTGCCACCGCGAACGCGACGCGCCCTCCTCCCGGGGCCACCGCCGCCTGGCTCACCTCGGTGGCGATGACGGTGTCGGCACCACCCGCGGACACGCGGTGCAAGGCGCTCGCGTCATCGATGTAGACGTAGCCCATACCGGTCGCCAGCGCGGCCGCCCATGGCGCCTTGAACGCAAGCGGCACCGCGTCCTGGCCGGGCGTCAAAGACGACCAGGTCTCGCCTGCGCCCTCGATGAGCAGCCTGTTTCCCTCAGGCGACCAGCTGAACGAATGCACGGCCGCGCCGGCGAACAGCTTCCTGGGGAAGCCCGATTCGTCGACTATCCAAAGCGCACCCGGTGTGCCGTCGGCGCTCGCGGTCGTGAAGGCGACCCAATGGTGCAGCGGCCGCGCAGGACCTGTCGTGAAAGGAATAGTTTCGTCAATGGCGAGCTGGTTGCCGTCCGCGTCGAGCGCACCAGTGGTGATCACGATGGAGTATGCGGTCGACGGCTGGAGGAGCGAGTTCGGCGCGATGATCGCGCGCCGGCCGTCGGCCGGGTCAAGGCGGACGCTGAACGGCACGGTTGGGGTCATCGTGATGGCGCTTCGCAAGCTCGCGCCGTTCATCTGGCGGCTGAAATCGAGGGCAAGGTAGGCCGCGGGATCGACGCCGCTTTCGCCAACGGCGGGAGTCGAGCCTGCCAGGCTTGGCGGACCTTCGGTGACGAAGGACCAGTGATGGCGGAGCATGGCGGTGTTGCCGGCCAGGTCCCTGTATCCAGCCTCGAGGACGACCTCGTACGTCGTATCGGGCGCGAGAGTCGGATGGTCGTAGCTGAGCTGTCGCGGGTTGACCCACACCAGCTTGCCGGCCGTCGCGGGCACCAGGTGCAGCCGGCTGGCGACCGATTGAGCGTCGACGTCGTGATCGAAGGTGATCCGTATCGGCGCCGCTGTGGAGACCTCCTGCGCGCCTCTTTCCGGCGAGTAATCGACGATCTGAGGCGGATTCCCACCGCATGCGGCCATGGACACCACGACGAGCAGCGCCATGGATACCGAGCCGACCTTCACCATCGTCAGACCAAACATGGGGACCCCGATCCCCACGTGCCTTCTAGAGGTGCGACTTGAGGCGGGCCCTCATCTCGTGCGCCAGCTGTTCGAGTCGCGAGGAGTCCACGAAGAGCAGCGAGATGCTCGGGATCTGGTCGATGGCGCCCTCGATTCCGGATTCCGATGGGTCGGCGGCGCCCAGGATGTCCTTGACCTTGCGAGCGCGGTTGCCCAGCGCATCCTCCGCCATCGCCTGCAGCTCGGAGACGATCGGCGACCAGTCGCGCTGCGGGGCGCTAGGAGGCGGAGGTGTAGTCGGCGCCACCTGCATCGCGGGCTGCGAAGGCGGGGTCGGATAGGTAGCCGGCGGCGGCGAGTACGTCGGATAAGCCGCCGTGGGTGCAGCCGCCGCTTCTGCGCTGATGACAGGCATCGGGCTCGTGATCGGCTCCACTGGTGGCGGAGGGCTTGCCGGAGCGGGCGCAACGTTGCGAGGGCCGCGCTGCGAGGCCACCACCTCGTCCACGTCGAGCGGTGGATGCTTGGTCAGGTCGGCCGACTTCACCTCGATCATCGCGGCGGGGTCGTCGCACAGTGCGAGCGCGCGATCGGGCTTGTCGGAGATGTCACGCGATTCGCTGGTGTAGGCGCCCGCCAGCTCGCCCTCGGAGAGGATGATCACGCCGGTCCCGGCCGTGGCACGGATCATCACACTCCCGGAGAGCTTGCGATCGCTGAGGAACTTGAGGAGAGCCTTCATGTCGACCCAGGCCGCGTACAGCTCGGTGTACATCGGCTTGGAGACGGTGAGCTCGTAGAGCCCATCGATGAGCTCTGGCGAGAGGCCGACGACGTCCAGAACTCCGTGGCCGCCGGTGACGTCCTCGTTGAACTGGTGCAGAGCCGTCTTGCCGAGTATGAGACCACCCGGTTCTGTGGCTCCGTCGTACATGCACTCGAGCGCCGCGCCCTCCCGGAAGAGGATCAAGCCTGTCGCGTCGTCGGTGAGGAGACGCACGTAACCCGTGTACCCCTCCTTCTCGAGCGTGGTGATGAGCCGGGGAAAATCGACGAAGGACGTCTTCAACGAGTCGTAAATAACCTGCCCGGCGGGCACCGGTATCGGTTCGCGCCCATGCTTGGGCGACGGTCGGTGCTTCACGCCGCGTCTCGGCTGGGGTGCTTCCAACTTCTTCTCCGGTTCTTGATGATCTCGGCGCTCCCCTCGCGCCTCGGGCATTTCCACCTTGGGGGCCTCGGTTGCGACCTTGGGGGGCTCGGTTGCGCCGTGCCGGGGCGCCGTCTCGGCCGCCTGGACCAGGTCGGGGATGCCGGCCTTGACTGTCTCATCGGCGGGAAGCTTAGCCTTGGCGTCGAACTCGAACTCACCTTTGCTCCAGGTGAGCGCGTTGACGACGGCTTCGTCTCCCGCCAGCCCGTCCCCCTGAGCGTGGAACAGGTGGCCGAACAGGAAGTACAGCGCAAAGGACTCGCCGGAACCATTCCGGAGAGTAAGCGTACCGGTGGACCGCTCCCCCTGAGCGGCTTCCAGAAGCGAGCGAAGGGGGGTTTCGGCCAACGAGCCGTGTGACTGCAAGCGCCAACTCCTGAGATCGGCCCCAGTGCCCGATCGTGGGATAAAGAGAAAGTTAGTATAGATATCGAGATCAGATCCGCGCGCCCGGAACAGCACGAGGCAGTCGAAGCCGTTCCGCACCCGCTCGTGCCCCCTCCGGCGCGCTTGCTGCTCGTGCGCCACGGCCAGTCGACCTGGAACCACGAGCACCGGATCCAGGGCCAGCTCGATCCCCCGCTCTCCGACTCGGGCCGGCGGCAGGCCACCCAGCTGGGCCGCCGGCTGGCCGGGCGCACGTTCGCCGGTTTCTACACGAGCGACCTGAAGCGGGCGAACGAGACTTCGACGTTGATCGGCGCCGCGGTGGGGATGGAGCCCGTCCCGATGCCCGAGATCCGCGAGATCTACCTCGGTGAGTGGGAAGGCCTGCGCACCGAAGATATCGCGAGCCGTTTTCCACAGGCCTGGGCCGGCTGGTCCGAGGAGCCCGACTGGGACCTCGTCCCCGGTGGCGAGGGATCGGCCGCGTTCGATGCCCGTGTCGCTGCGGCGATGGACTCGATCATGGACAGGCATCAGAACGGCGATGTGCTGGTGGTCACGCATGGGGGTCTGATCCAGGTCGCGCTCCACAGGGTGGTCGGCAGGCCCAGTCGCGGAATCTTCGCGTTCCGGATCCAGAACGCGTCGGTGTCGGTAATCGAGCGACGCGGCGGTCGCCTGGTCGTCAGCGGCGTCAACGACGTCGCCCATCTCGAAGCCGCAGCCACGGGCCGGATCGGATGACCGACGGCGCCGCGAGCTGGGATTCAGAGCTCGAGGAGCGCGCGTCACCGTCGCCGCTGCTGCAGACGTGGGGATGGGGAGACGTGCAGTCGAACGCGGGCTGGACCGTGGAGCGGGTCCGGCTCGGCGGTGGCGCGATGGCGAGCGTCCAGCTTCGCGGGGTGGGGCCGGTGCGCGAGGCGTACGTCCCTCGCGGCCCTGTTCCCGCCACCTCTGCCTCCATCGAGGCGCTCGTGGATTGGGCGCGTAAGTCCCGGATCGCGAAGCTGCGTTTGGAGCCTGATGCACCGCCCGCATTCGCCGAGGTGCTGGCGGAGCGTGGCTTCGCGCGCGTCGATCCGACCCAGCCCGAGCACACCAGGATCCTCACCCTGCGCCCGCCTGACGAGATGCTCGCGACCTTCAAGCACGGGCGGCGCTACAACATCCGAGCGGGCCTTCGGCGGGGCGTCGTCATCGAGGAGGGCAAGGACGCCGCTGAGCTGGCACGGCAATCGGCCGCGGTGGAGCGCAGGGAGTCGATAAGCCTGCCGCCGCGGCGGTACTACGAGCTGCTGCTAGACCTCTTGCCGTGGTGCCGAACGTACGTGGGACGGCATCCCGAGACGCACGAAGCACTGTCGGCGGTGCTGGTCGCCAGGCACGCCGGGCGCGCCTACCACCTGTTCGCGGGCCGCAGCGGGGCCAACCCGGAGCTGATGGCCAACGACCTGGCCTGGTGGGCGGCCATCCGGGCCGCCGCCGAGGCCGGCTGCCGCGACTACGACCTCTGGGGGGTGCCGCCGCCGGGCGCGGGGACGGACCACCCCTGGCATGGCCTGGGCTTCTTCAAAGCGGAGTTCGGCGGCGAGGAGGTGGCCTACGCTGGGGCGTGGGAGCTGGTGATTTCGGAGGGCGGGTCGAGGCTGATCGAGCTCGAGAAAAAGGCGCGTCGCGGCATTCGGGGCCTGAAACGCAACATCTCCTAACAATCCTTCAGATCGATTAGTATCGCGGGATGATCAGCGCCACCGAATCGTCGCGCAAGGTACTGATCGTGGACGGGGACGCGGACACCCGTCGCGACGTCAGGGCGGCCTGCGCCCAGGACGGCTACCACGTGGTGGAGGCCGAGACCGGCGCCGACGGGCTGCGCGAGCTGGGCGCCGCCCGCCCGAGCCTGGTCCTCCTCGAGGTCGCGCTCCCAGACGGCTCGGGCTTCGACGTCTGCCGCGAGCTGCGCAAGGCCGACGCGGCGGTGCCCGTGATCATGATGAGTACGCGATCGGACGAGATCGATGTGGTCGTGGCCCTCGAGATCGGCGCCGACGACTACGTGACCAAGCCGCTGCGCATCAGGGAGCTGGTGGCGCGGATGGCCGCCCACCTGCGCCGCACTCGGCTGGACTCGGTCGAGGCGACCCGGAACAGGCTCGAGTTCCGCGAGCTCGTGATCGACGTCAACGAGAGGCGGATCTACAAGGCCGGTGAAGAGGTTGAGCTTACGCACACCGAGTTCGACCTGCTCACATTTCTCGCCGGCAACGCGGGCAAGGTCCTGAGCCGCGAGAAGATCCTGAACTCGATCTGGGGCTACGAGTACCCGATCGAGACGCGCGTCATCGACGTCCACATCCGGAACCTGAGAAGGAAGATCGAAACGCAGCCGTCCCGGCCGTACTACATCCTGGCCGTACCCGGCATCGGTTATCGCTTCACCAACGCGCGCCCGGCCTGAGGCGGCGCCACAGCAAGCTCCCGCAGTGATTGCAGGACGAACGGCCTCTCCCCGATGCCGGGGTGAGGTACCTCCAGTCCCGGTTCTGAGATCTGTTCGTCACCGAACAGCAGGATGTCCACGTCGATGACCCGCGGGCCCCATCGACGGGTCGGCGTGCGGCCGCCCGCGCGCTCGACCGACCTGGTGGCCGCCAGCAGCCCGCGCGCGGTCCCGGCCCAAGCCACCTCGACCACCTGGTTCAGGAAGCGCGGCTGATCGAGATCGCCCCACGGCTCGGTCTCAATGACGCGACTTTGACGCAGGATACGTGCCCCTTTTTGACGCAGCCGCCGTCGTGCAGCACTCAGGTTGCGTGCGCGGCGTCCAAGATTGGTGCCGAGGCCCAGGTACGCGACGGTCACGCACTCACCGCATGTGGTCGGCGACCCGCACCACGCGCGTCATCGCTTCGACGTCGTGCACCCGGACGACGTCCGCACCGCGCAGGACGGCCGCAGTGACGGTGGCGGCGGTTCCCTCCATCCGTTCGGCGACGGGAAGGTCGAGCAGCTTGCCGATGAACGACTTCCTCGACGTGCCGATCAGGATCGGCTGCCCGAGCTCTTTCAGCTCCGCGAGCCTGCGCATCACCACCCAGTTGTGGTCCGCCGTCTTGCCGAACCCGATCCCAGGGTCGATGATGACGCGCTCGCGCGGCACGCCCGCCGCCACCGCCAGCCTGGTCGACTCTCTCAGGAACCGCTTGATCTCGTCCATGATGTCGCCGGCGTAGTCCGTGCCGTCCTGGTTGTGCATGACCACGAGGGCGCAGCTGTTTCTGGCGGCAAGGTCGGCGAGGGCCGGAGAGCGCGTCAATCCCCAGACGTCGTTGAGGATCGTGGCGCCGGCCGCGACCGCCGCCTCCGCCACCTCGAGCTTGTACGTGTCGATCGAGACCGGCGTTCCCGACACGTGCGCGAGCGCTCTTACCACGGCCTCGGTTCGCGAGATCTCCTCGTCCGCGCTGATCGGCTCGTGACCCGGGCGCGTGGACTCGCCGCCGACGTCGAGAAGGTCCGCCCCCTCCTTCACCATGCGAACCCCCTGCGCGACCGCGGCCACCTTGTCTGAGCCAACGCCGTCTCCGCTGAACGAGTCAGGCGTGACGTTCACGATTCCCATGACATACGTGCGCCTGCCCCAGTCGAACCGGCGCCCTCCGATGTCTGCGATCACGCGCCGATTATGCGGCCCTCAGGATGAAGCTCGCGGATATCGCCAGGGGCGTGGCGGGCGCGAGGCTCGAGGGTGACGGCGATGTCGAGGTGAGCGGCATCGCCTACGACTCGCGCCGCGTCAAGCCTGGCGATCTGTTCATCGCGGTGACCGGCTTGCGTGAGGATGGGCACGCGTACGCCGCCGATGCGCTGGCCAAGGGCGCGGTGGCCGTGGCCCTCGAGCGCCCAGGTCCCCTACCGGCGGAAACGCCCGTGCTCTACCTTCCCTCGACCCGCATCGGGCTGGCTGAGGTGGCCGCGGAGTTCTACGGGCGGCCGTCGCGCCGCCTCAAGGTGGCCGGGATCACCGGCACCGACGGCAAGACGACGACCACGCACATGGCGGAGCACGTCCTGCAGGCAAGCGGTATCGCGGCGGGCGCCATGAGCACCGTCGCGTTCACCGTAAGCGGCAAGGAGACCGACAACCTCAGCGGCCAGACCACCACCGAAGCGCCGCAGGTGCAGGCGTGGCTGGCGCGAATGGTCGAG
>JBGOTG010000030.1:0-16509 GCA_041476405.1 Candidatus Dormibacteraceae bacterium
ATCGCCGTTGATGGTGAGCACCGAGTTGTTCAGGTACTCGCTCGCGGTGTATGGCAGTTTGGTCGCGGGGTTCACCGGCACGCCGCTGGCGTAGGGACCGAGCGGGCCGGCGCCCATCGAGTCGTCCATGGCGCCGTCGAAACCGTAAGTGGTCACGGTGGCGACCAGCAGCTGCGAATGCCATGCCCTGTAAGCGGCATTGCTCTGCTCCATGAGGTAGTTGCTCGGGAACCTGAGCAGGTTGATCATGTTGCCCTTTGCGTCGTGGGCGAACCAGTCCGGGTGCTGGCTCAGGGTGGTGTCGAACGAAGGGCTGCCCTTCTGCAGAAACGGGCCGAGATTGTAAGCGAGGAGGATCAGCTTGGGATTCCATGCGTGCAACTGGGGAATCCAGTTCTTGTACACGCCGGGCGGGCCGACGAGCAGGTGATAGTTCTGCGCGGCCGCCTGCCAGCCTGCAGCGGTCCTTTGAGATGCTGCACCTCCCCAATCGGCCGCCCACAGGCCGACGCTGCCGGGGGTCGACGCGATCTGCGGTGCACGTGGAGTCGACTGGCTCGGCGCCTGTGCGGATGCCGCTAAGCCGAAGCACAACAACATCGAAATCGCGGCCGTGAAGCTCACGGCGATTTGTCGCCTCGCCCGCAGCCGGTGGTGCGGTGGGATTTCTGTCATTTGGCGGCGGGGCGTGTCTGTATTCGGTTTTGACATGACGATTTCTAGACCCCCGGGGAATTTGTGCGCGTCCGACTACGGTCAGGCGCGCCGGTGGCCACGTTGCCGGGCCACTTTGGGGATCGCCTACCCCTCCAAACCCAGGTGGGGATTCGAGCGATCTCCTCGCCGAGTACAACGCCGGAAGCCTCGAGTTATTGCTCTTGCAACCGAGCCGAAACCTGGTGGAGAGCGGGGCGTCGCTTGTGCGACCCCCGCTCTCCGTAAGCCTTAGCTGACTAGATCTTGACGCGCTCGACTATGAGGCTGCGCTCGCCAGTCCAGAAGGTCAATCCAGACGTAAGCACTGACCACATCACAGAGACCGTGTGGGTGCCTGGCTTGACGACTATCGATCGATCCATGGAGTGCCCACCCCACTGGTAGGTCGACGCACCGGTGGACGTGTCGAACGCGTAGTCGGAACCGTCACCGGGAGCAGCCTCGACGCCATCGACGAAGATTTCAGCGATGCACCAAGAGCCGGCGGGAGCTCCGACGCAGCCTGACTCGGCGGAGAAGCGGGCGAGGATCAGCGCTCCGTTTGTATAGGTCGCGGGTACTGAGATCGTGACTTTCATTCCGGGCGCCTGGCTGAGGGTTGTGAGCCCGGTTGTCGCGTTGGGGGCATCGGTGGCCACCTTGACCTGCGTGATCGAGCCGCCGGTGGTCACCACCGCCGGTCCCGACCTGCCGACGCTCTGATTGTGGCTCTGGGCGAATGCCAGCGCTCCGGCACTGCCAACGATTGCGGAAATCACCACCGTCGCAACAAGGCCGACGAACTTCAACGATCGACGCATACTCTGTACCCCTCCTGTGAATCGAGTGGACGGCAAGGCGAGCACGTCAAGTCTCGATGCGCTGATACCGCTGTCAATAGGACTTCAGCCCGGACAAACGTTTGTGCGGCGAAGTCTCAGCGGTTGCCACCAGCAGCTCGGGGCGCGATCCGCTTTTTCAGTGCGCCGGCGGGAGCTGCCTCACCGTCGCTGCGCGCGTGCGCAGAATCCGGCGCGCGCGGATCACCTCCGCCACCGACCACGCCTGCATAGGACACCCTGACGCGCGGTGTGGTGGGTCTCCGTCCGCCGTTTCCGACACCGATCCAAGGCCCCACTCCCACAGGTGCCGCTCCAACCCCGCAAGCACCCCGGGGGTCGGCACCCCAGTCCTGAGCGCCGCCTCGACGTAAGGCCCGATCAGCCATGGCCACACGGTGCCCTGGTGATAAGCCGCGTCGCGCTCGCGAGGGCCGCCTCGATGAAGGCCGATGTAGGCGGGGTCGGCAGGGCTCAGCGACCTCAGACCTAAAGACGTCAGCAGCTCGGCGCCCGCGGCTCGCACCATGCTTGCCTCGAGCAGCGGGGCGTGGGGGAGAGAGACGGCGAGCAGGTTGTTCGGGCGGAGCTGGAAGCTGTCGGGGTCGATGACGTCGGCGCAGCCGGTGGGTGCCAGGAAGTGGTGTTTGAATGATTCGCGCGCACCCTGCGCGAGCCGGCGCAGATCAGCCGCGTCGT
This sequence comes from Candidatus Dormibacteraceae bacterium, assembly GCA_041476405.1. Lineage (GTDB taxonomy): Bacteria > Chloroflexota > Dormibacteria > Dormibacterales > Dormibacteraceae > Palsa-872. Next base: position 2,235 of record JBGOTG010000030.1, read on the forward strand.
GCTTCAGCCTCTCCTCTAACGTCGCGACAGTCGCGAGGGCGTTGATCCACAACGCGTTGATCTCGACGGCCTTGCCGGCACGCTGGGTGACAGGCTTGCCGTTGACGCGTGCGTCCATCCAGGTAAGCGCGAAGCCCTCCGCGCCCTGCCGGAGCAGCGAGTCCGAAGGATCGGCCTTGATGCCGTAACGGGTACCCGCACGGTGATGCTCGATGAGGTCGAGTAGCGATTCGGACAGCTCGCCCGCCAGGTCGTGGTCGCCGGTCCGCTGGACGTGTCGCCCCACCGCGTGCACAAACCAGAGGGTCGCGTCGGCGGTGTTGTAATCGAGCTCGCCCGTCGCGTCACCGGTGTTCGCAAGCATGCCCTCCGACAGTGTCCCGGCCACGCGGAGCAGCAGCTTTCGACCCTCCTCCTGGCGACCCGTCTCGAGAAAGAGGCCTTCGTAAGCGGTCATCGTGTCCCGCGACCAGTCGCCGAACCACGGGTAGCCCGCGACCACCCTTGGCCCCTCGACGATGAACTGGTCGGCCGCAAGGACCAGCAGGCGATCCACCTCCTCCACTGCCTGCGCCGTCGCGATCACAGCCTCCGCGCGGTGCCGGGCTTTGTGGAAGATGGCCGCGGGGCGACGCGGCGGGACGCCCGGGGCGCCGGCCCAGGCGACCAGCTCGTGAGCTTGCCCGGGCTCGAGCTCGGCGGCGAAATGGCCGGCGTGCCACAGGTCCTCCGTGTCGGTCAACCCGCGCTCGGTCTCGACGCGGTAGTGGACCCCTCGGTACCATTCGCCGCCCGGCACGTAGCCGGCGCCCGCGACTCGATAGGCGCCCTCGAACACAAAGCCGTCTGCTCCGATGTCCACGCTTGGGGGACCATCCGCGAGGCGCTCACCGTGAGCGTCGCGCCAGGTGCACAGGGGGTGCAGCTCGAGAGAGATCGGGCCGGGCGCCCGCACGACGCGGTGCACGATGGCGACTGCGGAGCGGCCGTGGTCCATCGCGACCTCGCGCTCGATCGCCACGTCGCCGACGGTCCAGCGCCACCTCGGGAGGCCGTCCTCGAGCTCGAAGCTCTCCAGGTGGACGTGGCCCTGCGGGTCGATCGCGCCCGAAGCCCATTCGTGGACGGCCAGCGGGATGCGGCGCTCGCCGATGATGAGGATGGGGTCGACTGCGACCAGGCCGAGCATGCGGCTCGAGGGCGGCCGGGTGGCGACCACGAGCAGGCCGTGATACCGGCGGGTGCGCATGCCCGACACCGTCCCCATCGCGTAGCCGCCCAGCCCGTCCGCGACGAGCCATTCGCGCTCCGAGGCGGCATCGAGGTTGCCGCAGAGCTCGCGCCCAAACCTCACGGCAGTAAGTGTGAAGCGCTGCGCCGCTCAGGGCCGGGGAGACCGCCGAACGGGGCGGCTAGAAGAACGCCCCCCCCCCCGAGGGAGGGGATGGGGGAGGGGCCGTCGAGCGTGGGCTGGCCCCCCGAACGGAGCGGCTAAAGAACGCCCCTCCACCCTCCGCGGGGGAGGGGATGGGTGGTGGGGCCGTCCACGCGTCCGCTGAGACGCGGGCATAACCTAGGTAACAGCGATGTCTTCCGAGCATGACCGTCTCAACGAGGTGCCAAAGGGTCGGGCGCCTTGGAAGCGGTGGGGCCCTTACCTCAGCGAACGGGCCTGGGGCACTGTGCGGGAGGACTACAGCGCCGACGGCGCCGCCTGGGACTTCTTCACCCACGACCAGGCCCGGTCCCGCGCCTACCGGTGGAGCGAGGACGGGCTCGCCGGCATCTGCGACGACCGCCAGACGCTGTGCTTCGCGCTGGCCTTGTGGAACGGCCGCGACCCGATCCTGAAGGAGCGGATCTTCGGCCTGACGGGGCCGCAGGGCAACCATGGCGAGGACGCCAAGGAGTACTGGTTCTATCTCGATTCGACGCCGACGCACTCGTGGATGCGCTGGCGCTACATGTACCCGCAGGCGGAGTTCCCCTACGCGGACCTCGTCGAGGAAAACGCGAGGCGCGATCGGGACCAGGCCGAGTACGAGCTGCTCGATACCGGGATCTTCGAGCGCGGGCGTTACTGGGAGATCACCGCCGACTACGCCAAGGCCGATCCGGAGGACATCCTGATCAAGGTTTCAGTCCGCAACGCCGGCCCTGAGGCGGCGGTCCTGGACCTGATTCCTACCCTTTGGTTTCGCAACACGTGGGCGTGGGGCCTCGACGACCGCGTGCCGGTGATTCACGCCGAGAGCGGCGGCCTCGTCGCCGAGCATTGGGACCTCGGCTTCAGGACGCTGCACTCCGATCGCTCTCCGGAGCTCCTCTTCTGCGACAACGAGACCAACACCCAGCTGCTCTGGGGGATCGCCGGGCGGAGCCGGTTTCCCAAGGACGGGATCAACGACCACATCGTTCGGGGCGCCGCCGCGGTGAACCCGGCCGGCGTCGGCACGAAGGCCGCCTTCCGACACCATCTGTCGGTCGGCCCGGGCCAGACGGTGGCCGTCCGTCTCAGGCTGGGCCCCGAGGGCAGATCTGGGCAGGACTTCGACGAGGTCATGGCCGCGCGCGAAAAAGAGGCGAACGAGTTCTACGCGGAGCTGACGCCGGCCGCCGCGTCGCCAGACGAGGCGATGGTGCTGCGCGAGGCCCTTGGCGGCATGCTGTGGTCGAAGCAGTTCTACCACTACGACGTTCACCGCTGGCTGGTTGGAGACCCGGCCGGACCGAAACCTCCGGATTCGCGGCTGACCGGCCGCAACGCGGGTTGGGACCACCTGAACAACCGCGACGTGATCTCGATGCCCGACAAGTGGGAGTACCCGTGGTACGCGGCCTGGGACCTCGCCTTCCACTGTGTGGCCCTGGCGCGCGTCGACCCCGAGTTCGCCAAGGCGCAGCTGCTCCTACTCTGCCGCGAGTGGTTCATGCATCCCAACGGGCAGCTCCCCGCTTACGAATGGGCGTTGGGGGACGTCAACCCGCCGGTGCACGCATGGGCCGCACTGCGAGTCTTCGAGATCGACGGCAGCAAGGACCACGCCTTTTTGGAGCGGATCTTTCACAAGCTGCTGCTGAACTTCACGTGGTGGGTGAATCGCAAGGACAGCGAGGGCAACAACGTGTTCCAGGGCGGCTTCCTCGGCCTCGACAACATCGGGCCTTTCGATCGCTCACACCTACCTGTCGAGGGCTACATCGAGCAGTCCGACGGCACCGCATGGATGGCCATGTACTGCCAGAACCTTCTCGACGTCTCGCTCGCGCTGGCCGAGCACGACAACACGTACGAAGACATGGCGACCAAGTTCTTCGAGCATTTCGCGCTGATCGCCTCGGCGCTCAATGCGAAAGGCCTGTGGAACGAGCAGGACGGCTTCTACTACGACATCTTTCACTTTGCCGACGGCCGGATGGAACCGTTCCGCGCGCATTCGCTGGTCGGCCTGGTGCCGCTCTTCGGCGTGTCGACGATCGGGCCGGCGACCATGGATCGCCTGAAGGAGTTCACGGCGCGGACCGAGTGGTTCATCCACCACCGACCAGACATGAATGAGGTCATCCAGCACATCCACGATCCCGGTCACGCCGGCTGGAGGATGCTCTCGATCGTCTCGCCCGAACGCCTGCGGCGCGTCCTGGAGCGGATGCTCGATCCGTCCGAGTTCCTGTCCGATCACGGCGTCCGAGCGCTGTCCCGATATCACCTGGAGCATCCGCTGGAGGTCGACCTGGGCGGCGTCATGGCGGAGATGAGATACGAGCCCGCGGAGTCGACCAGCGCCGTGTTCGGCGGCAACTCGAACTGGCGGGGCCCGGTCTGGATGCCAGTCAATTACATGCTGGTCGAGGTACTTCGTGTCTACCACCGCTACCTGGGCTCGGAGTTCAAGGTCGAGTCTCCAACCGGCTCCGGACAGATGCGGGACCTCTCGGAGGTGGCGGATGACCTGTCGGCGCGATTGATCGGGATCTTCCTCGACCACGATGGACGCCGGCCCGTTTTCGGCGGCGAGGCAAGGTTTCAGGACGACCACGCGTGGCACGACCTGATCCCCTTCTATGAGTACTTCAACGGAGACAACGGGGCTGGGATCGGTGCGTCGCATCAGACCGGATGGACCGGCCTGGTGGCCGACCTGATCATCCGGCGCTACGGGGCGAGGTGAGATGGACCTGAACGGCAAAGTTGCAATCGTCACCGGGGCGGGCAGCGGGATCGGATACGCGATCGCCGAGCGCTTCGCTGCCGCGGGAGCGAGCGTTTGCGTGAACTACCTCGGTTACGAGGACGACGCCAAGGCCTTGGCCCGGCGCCTGCCCAAAGCGATCGCCCTCAAGGCCGACGTGTCCAAGGCGGCCGAGGTCCATTCCATGGTCGACGCGACAGTCGAGCAGCTCGGCTCGGTCGATGTGCTCGTGAACAACGCAGGCCTGGAGAGGTCGATGCCGTTCCTGGACATCGACGAAGCGACCTGGGACCTCGTGGTCGACGTCGACCTCAAGGGCGCGTACCTCTGCGCGCAGGCCTGCGGCCGCGTGATGCGCGACTCGGGCAAGGGCGGCTCGATCGTCAACATCTCCTCGATCCACGAGGACGTCCCGTTCCCTGACTTCACGCCGTACTGCGCGGCCAAAGGCGGGCTGCGGATGATGATGAGGAATGCCGCGATCGAGCTCGCGCCGTATCGGATCCGCGTCAACAACGTGGCGCCAGGCGCGATCGCCACGCCCATCAACGCGAAGACGTTGAACGACCCTGACAAGGTCGCGATCCTTCAGCGGATCATCCCGATGATGCGCATGGGGCGCCCTGAGGAGGTCGCGGAGGTTGCGCTCTTCCTGGCGTCTGACGCGTCCTCCTACGTGACCGGCTCGACCTACTACGTCGACGGCGGCATGGTCCGTTACTCGCAGCCCCTGTGATGGAGGGATGACCGGCGCGGTCGGTGCCGCGCCGATCCGGTTGCTAGAGAGCTAGAGGCCGAAGCACGCGTCCTTCTGTGCGCCGGTGATGTTCATGAACACCTCGGACCTCTGAAGGCTCTTGCCCTGGTCCGCCGGACTTGACGGCAGCAGCGTGCCGGTCGAAGGGGCGGAGATTGAACCAACCGCTGTGACAGCCGCAGATCTGGCGTTCAGCAGTTTGTTCACTGTGAACCCGAGACACTGGCTCGTCGTCACGTCCCGCGTGGTGCCGACCACGCCATTGCCGGTCCAGACCACGTCCAGCCTGATCGATGCGGGGAGGCCACCGCCGCCGCCGGCAAGTGGAAAGCCTTGCTGTGCGGCAGCCGCTTTTGCAACTGCGAATGAACATGGGGTCGTCAGCGTCGTATGAAGCTCCGCGCTCTGCAAGCCCGTGCCGGTTGTGAAGTCGGAGGCTCGGATCGTGAAGCAGCCAAAGCCGCTGATGGCCGCCGTCGAGATCTGGATCGAGACAGTGGTGGTGTTGGTGACGACGTGCGGGCCGGAATCCGGGCGGAAATCGCTGTGGTTGCGATCGACCGAGATCATGAATTGAGGCGCCAGGTTCGGCTTCACCGGCGCACCGAACTGGGCGAGCGCCGAGGTGTCGTTGAACGTGTAGTTGCCCGCGGTGAGTCCTCCGCCGCCTCCGGCGGCGACGGCTGCGGCGGCCAGTGCGAGGGAGCCGGTCATCACGATTGAGATGACAAGGAAGAGTCGTCTGAACAAGGTCATTGCTCCGCTCCTGAACTAAGCGAGAAACCCCAATCCGTCTCTGAGCCGGCGAGGCTCCAACTTCGCGGTAATCCCCCTTGATGATCTGCCCTGGTGATTCTGGTTACTTCGATAACGGGCGTGGCCCTGATCGGTTACCCGGGCTTATTGTGGAAACCGTGCACGAGGACGTCGCCCGCGTAACGCGCGGGCCAATGTCGGCGTTTCACTCACCAGTGAGGCTCGGGGTATTTGCTCTCGTGGGGCTGCTGGCGATCGCCGGCTGCGGTTCATCGCCCACGGCAGCCAATCCGACACCGACGCCCTCCGAGCTCGCCACCCCGACGCCGACTCCCTCGCCGAGCCCCTCGCCGTCGCCAAGCCCGTCGGAGTCACCCAGCCCGCCGCCAAGCCCCGTCGCGGTCCCCACGTGGGCCGCGATGCATGCGACCTGCTCGGGGGCGCCGAGCGCTCGCGAAGCCGTGCTCGTCATGCAGCGCTCGACCACCAAGATCGTTGCCGACGTCACCGACCCTGCGCATCCTCGGGCGATCTGCACGCTCGCTGGGTTGTGGCAGCCGCAGCTCGTGACCGCCAGCGAGATCTCTTGGTCGGCGAGCCAGCACGCTCCGGGCACGGCCGGACCGAGCGTCATCGTGACCCTCGACCTGTTCTCCGGCACCGCGTCTGTGGTCGCGAGCTGGCAGGGTGGCGGCTACCTGGACGGACTACATGCATGGAGCCCTGATCGCGGCCTGCTCGCCTACCTGACCTCTGACACCAGCGGGGTCGACCTGCACCTGCTCAGCGGCGGTGGCGATCGGGTCGTGGCGAGCCTGGGCGCAGTCCCGGGACGCGGGGTCAACCCCAGCGAGGACGACTCATACCTTGCGTTCTCGCCGGACGGCGCGTATTTCGCGCTGGAGCAGACCTTCACGGTCAGCGGCGCCCACCTGCAGGTTCTCAGGGCCACCAACGGCACGGTGGCGTACTCGCAGCCGTCTGCCACCATGGCCACCTGGGCCAGCGCGGGCAGCAAGCTCTTTTTCCGCCACCTTCAAGCGGCCGTGATCTATGCGTGGGACCCGACCGCAGGACTGACCCAACCCATCGGGCAGCCGCTGGCCTGGATCAAGCCGCGTGCCGACGTCGGCGAGGACTACATCACGTTCACGGTCCGGGACGCCGCCGGCACACCGCACGCCTGGCTCTACGGACATGGCGGGCGGTCCGGCAGCCAGCTGCCGAACGTGCGGTCCTCTCCGGTGTTCCTGACCGCAACCGTCATGTTCGACATAGAGGAGACGCCGTGCGGGGCCAACTGCGGTCCCGGGCCGCCCACCCAGCCGGACGGGCGGACTTTCATCTACGACGTAAGCCGCCAGGCGGAGACGGCGTCCTCCATCCTCACCGTATACGCGACCTGGCCTCGACCCGGCCAGGTCTAGGACGGGAATCGTTTGATCAACGACCCCGCGGCCACGGCTGACCCCGCTGCCGGTGTCCAGGTGCCGCTGCCGCCGGCGGCGGGCCCTGCGCCGAGGATCGAGCAGCTCGGGCTGCCCCTTGAAGCGAAGGTCACAACTCGCCGCCGCTGGTGGACCGCATCGCTGGCCCTAGCGGTACTGGTGACAGGCGCCGGGCTCGTTCTTCTCTATAACGACGAGCTCAGCCTTCAGGGAGCGAACCAGTCGCTGACGACTGACAACGAGTCCCTGCAGGGGATGAACCTGGGCCTCCAGGGCCAGCTGACCCAAACTCAGACCAACCTGACGGCGGCGCAGACGAACCTGGCCACCGTTCGTGCTGAGCTTGCGCACCCGCATCTCGGCATCTGGAACGTCCGCCAGACGATCAAGGACCGCACCGAGTATCTCGCCGCCGGCGTCCCCGACACCTTCACCTACCACCTTGTCCTCAAGTCGACCGGTCCGATGAACGTGAGCGTCATCACGCTCGATCAGTTCGCCGCGGCCGTCAAATGCGTTCAGAACGGAGTCGGGGCCACGAACTGGTGCATGCACAATTCCGGCGCTGTGAACAGCTGGCTCGGCGTCAGCTCGGTGAACTTCGACTTCCACCTCGCGGAGGGCTGCGCCGGATACGTGCTCGTCGTGACGGCACCGAACAAGGTGACTGTCACCCCCAACGTCAGCGTCACGTACAACCCGGCCTCCCACGCAACAGGAACCTGCGCCTAGCACTGCGGGGCTAGCCGGGAGGGGCCACCGCCTTAAGAAAGCCCGGTAACCGCTATCTTCGCGGCGAAGAGTTAGGTTATCCTACCTTGCGTGATAGGTAGACCCGCGTTCGGAATTAGGGGGGCCTAGTCGAAATGGTCGAGCTTGTTCGCCGCAGCTCGTTCACGCGCTCGCAAGAGGACTACCTCAAGGCGCTCTACCACCTGCACGGCGACCAACGTCCGGTCCCGACACGTGAGCTGGCGCAGCGCCTTGGCATCTCCTCGCCATCCGTCAGCGAGATGGTTTCGCGCCTCACGACACAGGGCCTGGTCGAGCACGACCGGTACCGCGGCCAGCAGCTGACCAGAGAGGGGCGGAAGGTCGCGCTCGAGCTGGTGCGCCATCACCGCCTCCTGGAGATGTTCCTGGTGCAGGTCCTGGGCTACAGCTGGGACGAGGTCCACGACGAGGCCGAACGCCTCGAGCACGTCATGTCGGAGCGGATGGAACAGCGGATCTTCGAGCTGCTCGGACGGCCGGAGCTCGATCCGCACGGGCACGCCATCCCAAGCGTGAGTGGCAAGGTGCGGTCCCTGAGCGAGCGCGCCCTGAACGAATGCCGCGCCGGGGAAAAGGTGGTCGTGCAAGGAGTGTCCGACGAGGACGCGGGCCGCCTGCGCGAGCTCGAGCGCCGAGGCTTGCTGCCGGGGACCCGTATCGAGGTCATGGCAGTGAGCGAGTACGAGGGCCCAATCGAGGTCCGCATCAAAGGCCGTCGCGTCAGCGTCCCTCTCGGCCTGGCGCGAGGCATGTTCGTGGAGGGAGCTCGCCAAAGTGGCCGTTAAGGCCCCAACCCCCGAACCAGACGCCCCGGCGCCCATCCCTCCGCACCCGATCAAGGTGGCCCCAGACCCTGTAGCGGTCGCGCTCCCGGGCGAGGAGCGGGTCCTTCGAGCCGCGGAGAAAGCTCTCCGCGGACAGACGCGCGGCCTGCGCGCCCTGGTGCCCTTCCTGGGCCCGGCTTTCGTCGCCGCCGTCGCATACGTCGACCCCGGCAACTTCGCGACCAACATCGCCGGCGGCGCCCAGTACGGCTACATGCTCCTGTGGGTGGTGCTCGGCGCCAACCTCATGGCGATGCTGGTTCAATCGATGAGCGCCAAGCTCGGCATCGCGACGGGGCTCAACCTTGCCGAGGTCTGCCGCCAGAAGTTTCCGTTCCCGGCGGTGGTGGGCCTGTGGATCCAGGCCGAGGTGATCGCGATGGCCACCGACCTGGCGGAGTTCATCGGGGCCGCCATCGGCATCCACCTGCTCTTCCCGCAGGTGCCTCTGTTCGCGGCAGGCATCATGACCGCCCTCGCCGCCTTCGGCATCCTCGCGATCCAATCGCAGGGATTCCGAGGCTTCGAGGCAGTCATCACCGGGCTGGTGGCGGTGATCGTCGGCGCGTTCGCTTTCGAGGTGATCCTCGCGCGACCTTCGGTATCCGGCGTGGTGACCGGCCTCATCACGCCGAGGTTTGACGGCACCGAGAGCGTCTTGCTCGGAGCGGGAATCCTTGGCGCGACGGTGATGCCCCACGTCATCTACCTGCACTCGGCGCTGACCCAGCGGCGGGTGGTGGGGGCCACCGACGCCGAGCAGAAGAAGATATTCAGCTTCGAGCGGTGGGACGTGATCATCGCGATGGGCATCGCCGGGATGATCAACATCGCGATGCTGACCATCGCCGCATCCGTATTCCACAACCGCGGCATAGGCCCTATCCAGAACCTGGACCAGGCGTTCACCGGCCTCGGCGCGCAGCTCGGCAACGGCGCGGACATCTTCTTCGGGCTCGGGTTGCTCGCCTCGGGGCTGTCGTCGTCATCGGTCGGCACGCTGGCCGGCCAGGTGGTGATGCAGGGTTTCATCCGCCGCCAGATTCCGCTGTTCTTGCGCCGCGCGATCACGATGGCGCCCGCGCTGCTTGTCATCGCCATCGGGCTCGACCCCTCGCGCGCACTGGTGTTGAGCCAGGTCGTGCTCTCGTTCGGAATCCCCTTCGCGTTGATCCCGCTGCTGCTGTTCTGCCGCGATCGCCACCTGATGGGAACCCTGGTCAACCACCCTGCGACGACGGTGATCGCCACCGGAGTGGTGGCGGTCATTGTCAGCCTGAACGTCTTCCTGATCACGCTGCTGGTGATCGGCCGCTGAATCTCGGCTAGGTCTTGCCGCCTCCCGCGAGGAGATCGCGAGCGCGCTTGTAGTCTTCCGCGTTGATCTCGCCCGCGGCAAAGCGGCGCGCGAGGATGTCAAGCGGTGTCTCGCGCATCGGCGCAGGGCTCACGGCCGAGGGTGGTCTTGACGGCGATGCGCTCCGAACTGCCCAGATGACGAGCAGCGCGATGGCGCCAAGGACCACGAACCAGAAGATCGCGCCGATGAACATGAATCCCAAGTGCATGACCACCTCCGCGGGGCCTTCTGGTTCAGTCAGGTGCTGTCAAGGTCAAGATTAGACACATGAAGCTCGGGGTGAGCGTCGGCTACTGGGGCTTCGGGCTGACTGCCGCCGACCAGCTCGACATCGCCCGCACGGCTGAAGAGCTCGGCTACGACTCGATCTGGACCGCCGAGGCGTACGGCTTTGACGCCGTCACCGTCCTGGCGTGGCTGGTCGCCGGCACCAGCCGGATCAAGCTCGGTGCAGGGATCTTCCAGATCCCCGCCCGCAGCGCAGCGATGACCGCGATGACGGCGGCGACGATCGACCAGCTCTCAGGCGGCCGGTTCCTTTTGGGCCTGGGGTCCTCGGGGCCGCAGGTGTCCGAGGGCTGGCACGGCGTCCGGTTCGCCAAGCAGCTGCAGCGCACGCGGGAATACGTCGCGGTCGTGCGGATGGCCCTGGCGCGGCAGCGCGTCGAGTTCCACGGCGAGACCATCGATCTGCCGCTCCCGGGCGGGCCAGGCAAAGCGCTCAAGCTCACCATCGCGCCGGCCCAGGAGCACATCCCGATCTACCTTGCGGTGCTCGGCCCCAAGAACGTCGCGCTGGCGGGTGAGATCGCCGACGGATGGTTGCCTGTGTTCTTCTCGCCCGAGCACACGTCGACCTTGCGTGTGCCGCTCGAGGAGGGGGCCGCGAAAGCGGGGCGATCGCTCGACGGCTTCAGGATCTGCCCGAGCGTCAACGTCATGATCAGCGACGACGCGCAGTCCGCGCGCGACGCAATGCGCCCGATGCTGTCGCTGTACATCGGCGGCATGGGCTCACGCGAGCAGAACTTCTACAACCGGCTCGTGGCCTCGTATGGGTTCGAGAGCGCGGCGCGCGAGGTCCAGGACCTGTATCTCGCGGGCAAGAAGAGCGAGGCGGCGATGGCGCTGCCCGATGAGCTGATCGATGCAATCTGCATCGCGGGTCCACGCGACAAAGCTCGGGAGCGAATCCGCGCATTTCGAGACTCGGGGGTGGAGACTTTGATCGTCTCTCCGATGGCGTTCGACAATGAGACCCGGAAAGAACAGCTGAAGATCGTGGCCGAGCTGGCTAACCAAATTGACTGACGCTCTCAACCAGCCGCCGCCCCTGGTCGATTACAACCTTTTCGACGCTGACGCTCCCCTGCGTGAGGCGCTCGAGCGCGAGGGTGGCTCGTGGGCGCAGGACATGATCCGCGAGCTCGGCCGCCTGGCGGGCACCGAGGAGGCGATCGCCTGGGGCTTCCAGGCGAACGCCAATCCGCCCCAACTTAGAACGCACGACCGCTTCGGAAATCGCATCGACGAGGTCGAGTTCCACCCCGCCTGGCACCGGCTCATGGAGGTTGCGATCGGTCATGGGTTGCATGCTCTGCCGTGGCGCGAGCCGCGCCTGGGTGCGCACGCGGCGCGTGCGGCTGCTTTCTACGTCTGGTCGCAGGTCGAGGGCGGCCACGGCTGTCCCGTCTCGATGACATACGCCGCCATCCCGGCGCTGCGCAAGCAGCCCGACCTGGCCGCGCACTGGGAACCGCTGATCACAACGCTGGACTATGACCCAGGCCTGCGGCCCGCCTCCACAAAGCGTGGCGTCCTCGTCGGTATGGCGATGACCGAGAAGCAGGGCGGCTCGGACGTGCGCAGCAACACGACGCAAGCAGTGCCGGCCGGCTCCGGCGGTCCGGGTGGTGAGCACCGGCTGACCGGGCACAAGTGGTTCTGCTCCGCGCCTATGTGCGACGCGTTCCTCGTCCTGGCGCAGGCGCCTGGCGGGCTGTCGTGCTTCCTGCTCCCACGGGTGCTTTCCAACGGCACCCGCAACGCGTTCCACATCCAGCGGCTGAAAGACAAGCTCGGCAACCGCTCGAACGCCTCGGCCGAGATCGAGCTGGAAGGCGCCGTCGCGTGGATGGTGGGGGAGGAGGGGAAGGGCGTCCGGACGATCATCGAGATGGTCAACCACACGCGCCTGGACTGCATCATCGGGTCCGCATCGCTGATGCGGCAGGCAGTCGCGCAGGCCATACACCACTCAGCCCACCGGAGCGCGTTCGGGCGGCTCCTGAGCGACCAGCCTCTGATGGTCAACGTCTTGGCCGACCTCGCAGTCGAGTCCGAGGCGACCACAGTCCTCATGATGCGGCTCGCCGGCGCCAACGACCGGGCCACGGACCCTACGGAGGCTCACTTCCGGCGGCTCGCGCTGGCGGTGGGCAAGTTCTGGACCTGCAAACGGGCGGTGGCGCTCGCGGCCGAGGCCCTTGAGTGCCTGGGGGGCAACGGCTACGTCGAGGAATCGATAATGCCCCGCCTGTATCGCGAGGCGCCGGTCAATTCCCTGTGGGAGGGTTCGGGCAACGTGAACGCGCTTGACGTGCTGCGCGCGATGGGCCGCGAACCGGAATCCGTGACGGCCTTCATCGCGGAGGTCGAGCAGGCGCGCGGCTCAGACCCTGCGCTAGACCGCTCGATCGCCGAACTCAAGAAGGAGCTGTCCAACGGGAAGGGCGCTGAGGCGGAGGCACGGCGCCTGGTGGAGCGCATGGCGGTCGTGCTGGAGGGGTCGCTCCTGGTGCGCCACGGCGACCCGGCCGTGGCCGATGCGTTCTGCGCGTCGCGGCTAGGCGGGGATTGGGGACACTCGTTCGGCACCCTGCCGCAGGGGCTCCGGCTCCCTTCGATCGTGCAGCGCCACCGCCCCTCTACGTAGATTGAGCGGGTGAAGGTCCAGTCCGGGGCTACCGCCGCGATCTGGCGCGAATCACCGGTTTCGGCGATCCGGCCGGCCGAGCTGCTGCTGGTATCCGACTTCGACGGCACCCTTGCCGAGATCGTTCCCGAGCCGACGCATGCGGTCGCGCTGCCGGAATCGGTGCAGGCATTGCGGCGCTTGACGCCAGTGCTCAGGAAGGTGGTGATCCTCAGCAGCCGCACCACGCTGGAGCTGGAAACCCTCGTTTCCATACCGGGGGTGCTGCTCATCGGCGACAGCGGCCTTCCACCGCCGGGCCACGAGGAGCTCCAGGCCCTCAGGACTTTCAACGCCGAGGCAGCCAAACGCCTGGGCAACGTGCCTGGGGCATGGATCGAGATCAAGCCGGCGAGCAGCGCGGTTCACTTCCGAAACGCCCCGATCAGCGGCCAGGAGGTGCTGGAGCTGCTGAGGCCGCTGTTGCGGCAGACCGGCCTCTACGGGAGTCTCGGCAGGAAGGTCATCGAGGTGCACTCGCCCAATGCCGGAAAGGGAAGCACCCTCGAGGCGCTGCTCAGGCGCTTCACGCCAGGCGGCTTCGTGTGCATGGGCGACGATGAAAATGACCGGTCCGTGTTCGAGGTGGCGAGCAATGCGTCAATCCCCCACCTGTGCGTGGGTGTCAGCTCTGCCGAGGTGTCGCGTGACCTGTTCGACAAATGCGACCTGATCGTCGACGGCCCGGCGGAGGTCTCAGCCTTCCTCCGCACCATCGTGGAGTGGGCCTCCGCGTGACCAGCCGCTAGGCTCGCACCGGCGTGGTGATGAGCTCACGCAGGTCCTGCACCTGCCGGCTGATCCACCGCGTGATGTCGTTGGCGCGCACGACCTCACGCGCCCCCTCGTTCAAGCGCCGGCGCTCGTCACGTCCCATGGTGAGGCCGACGTAAAGCGCAGCCGCGGTGGCCTCCACGTCGAACGGGTTTATCGAAAGCACGTATTCGTGCAGCTCCTCGTGCGCACCGGCATTCTCTGAGAGCACGATCACACCGTTGGTCGTGTTGACGAGCGCGCCTTCCTTGACGACCAGGTTGAGCCCGTCGTAGACCGGGTTGACCAGCAGCACATCGAAGTTCTTCAGTGAGGCGACCGCCTTGCGTTCGCTCTCGCCGACCTCAAGCCGCACGGGCAGCCATGTGTCGGTGCCGAAGTCGCTGTTGATGCGCCCCACGGTCTGACGGATCTG
>JBGOTG010000031.1:0-16384 GCA_041476405.1 Candidatus Dormibacteraceae bacterium
CGCCGTCGTTGGTGACTGTCGGGGCGCCGAACTTCTTCTCGAGGACCACGTTCCGGCCCTTGGGGCCGAGCGTGATGCGTACGGACGAGGCGACGATGTCAATGCCCTTTTTGAGGGCCTGCCGGGCCTCAACGTCGAATGTGACGTGTTTCGCCATCTTGTGTTTCCCTCTTTCCCTATTTCTTCTTGCCGTTGGATCCGACGACAGCCAGCACGTCCTTCTCGGAGACGATCAGATACTCGATGTCGTCGATCTTGAATTCGTTGCCGGCGTACTTCGCGTAAAGGATCTTGTCGCCCACCTTGAGCTCCATCGGCACCCGAGTGCCGCTGTCCAGGATCCTTCCGGTCCCCACCGCCTCGACGGTGCCCTCCTGGGGCTTCTCCTTGGCGGTGTCCGGAAGCAAGATCCCGCTCTTGGTCTTCTCCTCTTTGTCGGACGGCTTGACCACGACGCGGTCGCCTAGCGGTTTCAGGTTCATCTACGACCCTCCTACAGGTGATTTTGGTTGGATTAGCAGTCCCCGGGCCCGAGCGCTTAGCACTCAGGGAGGCCGAGTGCTAATTGTACTACCCGCCGGACTCGAGTGGCTAAACCTCGGGGGGCTTCGAGAGCTCTGCCTGGGCCTGCCTGATCAGCTCGCGGGCCCTGTCCGCCTGGTCGTCCGGCACCATGACCCGCGCCTCGGTGAAGTTGACCGCGTACGAGTACGCCGTGTCGCCGAAGACCTCCACCCGGATGTCGTTCGCGTCCAGCACGGCCGCCAGGATGTCAGCCTGAAGGCGCTCGCCCGTGAATACGATGTCCCAACCCTTCACGCTCACCGTGCTACCAGCTTAGCGAGGGGTCGACGGTGGCCGGCTGCACACCCGAGGTCGCCACTGCGTAGTGGGCGGCGGAGGCGATCATCGCCGCGTTGTCGGTGCACAGGTCCAGAGGGGGCAAGGTCAGGCGTGCGCGCCCCGCCACCACCTCGGCGGCCCGGCGGCGCAGCAGGGTGTTGGCCGCGACACCCCCGCAGACCACCACCTCCTGCACACCTCCGCTCCGCAGCGACTGGGCGGACAGCGCGGCGTCCAGCTTTTCCAGGAGCGACTCCACAACCGACAGCTCGAAAGCGGCGGCGAGGTCGGCGCGCTCCTGCGGCCCGACCGTGTCGCCCAGGTCGCGCAGGCGGTACAGGAGGGCGGTCTTCAGGCCGCTGAAGCTGTACTCGAGGCCGGGGAGCGAAGGCCGGGGCAGGGGCTGGCCCGCCGCGCGCCCGGTCCTGGCCAGCCGGTCGAGAGCCGGCCCGCCGGGGTAACCGAGCCCGAGCATCCGCGCCGCTTTGTCGAAGGCCTCGCCCGCCGCGTCGTCGCGCGTGCGCCCGATGACTTCGAAACGGCCGTGCTCAGGCATGAGGACGAGATCGGAATGCGCGCCGCTCACCACCAGCCCCAGCAGCGGAGGCTCCAGGTCCAGGCGGGTCAGCATCGCCGCGTAGATGTGTCCCCACAGATGGTTCGCGCCGGTGAGGGGACGGGACCATGCGGCGGACAGGCCTTCGGCGAAGCCAACCCCGACCAGCAGGCAGCCGGCAAGACCCGGGCCTCTTGTGACAGCTACCAGGTCGACGTCCTCCGGTCCGGCGCCTGCACCCTCGAGGGCGAGGTCAAGGAGGTGCGGCAGGCGCTGCAGGTGGTCGCGTGCCGCGAGCTCGGGCACCACCCCGCCGTACTCGGCGTGGAGGTCCACCTGCGAGTGGATGACGTTGGACAGGACTTGCCTCCCGTCCGCGACCACGGCGACCGACGTCTCGTCGCAGCTGGTCTCGATCGCCAGGGTCAGTCGATTGGTGGTCGGCCCCTTCGCGCGCTTCGAGGCTACTGCGGACCTTCCTTGGTCATGAGGTCGCGGCGCAGGCCTCGCACGTCGCCCTCGATGCGTTCCAGGTTTGACTCGTACGCGCGACGGAAGCGGGGCGAATGGATCGAGTCCGACCACATGACGATGGCATCTTCACCGTTGTCGGTGTAGTAGCCCTTGCGCCGCCCGATGACCTTGAAACCGAAGGCTTCGTACATGCGCATCGCGTTGTCGTTGGATGTGCGAACCTCGAGGGTCACCCACTTCGCCCCCATGTCGTAGGCAGCCTGGACCAGGCCGGCGAACATTATCCGGCCGTACCCTCGATGGTGGACGTCGCGACGGACGCCGATGGTGGTGACATGCGCTTCGTCGTACATGCGCCACATGCCGCCATAGCCGATGATGGTCGGGTCGAGCTCCGCGCCGCGGAACCCCGCCGGCATCTCGACAGTGCCTTCCTGGCGGAGGACGACGTAGTGCGCGCTGGAGCGCGACGCCAGCTCACGGTAGTACGCGTTCTTCGGCCACGGCGTGGAGAAGATCTCGCGTTCGATCTCCTGGACTGTGGCGATGTCGGCCTCTCGCATCAGCTCGAGGGCGAGCTGCTGTCTTAGCTGAACCATCACGCCCGCGTAGAGAAGGCCTGCATGTACTTGAGCCTGAGACTACCATAGGCCACTTCGCGCGCCGATTCGAGCACGATTGCGGCCGCGGCGGCGAACTTTCTCAGCGTCGACTCCGGTTGAAAGCGAAGGCCGGCGGCCAGCAGGGCCGACTCGGTGGCCGGGCGCAGCCAACCGACCATGGGCAGGTCGCGGCGGAGGTCGGCGGGCTCCGCGAGGCCCGGGCCGGAGCCGGGGCCCAGGTGATACACGCGCCCTCGTCCCGCCTCCGCCAGCGCGACGACGGGTTCGTCGCTGCGCGCCGCCTGGAGCTCCAGGGTCCCCAACGGCATGATCGGCACTGCCAGCCCGATCGCAAGGCCGAGGCCGAACGAGACGCCAACCCTCAGCCCGGTGAACGAGCCTGGCCCGACAGCCACAGCGACGCTGGTCAGAGCCTGATCGCGCGCCATGGCGCGGTAGCGGCCGGGCAGGTCGAACGTGCGACCGGAATCGTGGATCTCCTCCTCGACCACCGTGCCGTCCGGCCGGAGGAGCGCCAGCGCCGACCGGGCGGAGGAGGTGTCGATGACGAGGATCACCGGCGCAGATCTCGTTCGATGCGCAGCCGACGGCGGTCTCCACCCAGGTGCTCGATCGAGAGCAGAGCGGCGTCCTGCACGTCCAGGCGTTGGCCCCATTCGACCACTACGGCACCCTGGTCGAGCAACTCCTCCAGCCCGAGGCCGGCGAGCTCGGCCCCCGACTCGATCCGGTAGAGGTCGACGTGGGCCAGCTGGATGCGTCCGGGGTACACGCGCACCAGTTGGAAGGTCGGGCTGGCGACGTGCGCCAGAGACCCGGCGCCTCGAGCCACGCCGCGGACGAACGTCGTCTTGCCGGCGCCGAGGTCGCCCTCGAGGAGCAGCAGATCGCCCTGGCGGAGTCCACGTCCAAAGTGCTCGCCGGCCGCCTCGGTTTCGGCGGCGGAGTTGGTGACTACGTCAAGCAAAGTGGTCGTAGCCGCTGAGCTGCAGCTGCACCGGCATCTGGTCCGCGCCGACCACCCTCACCACCGGGTCTTCGGTCATCACGCCGATCGGCCGCAGACCCGCATGCCGGATCAATTCCTCCGGACCGATGCACACCAGCTCGGCCTCTTCCCCGCTCGTCAGCGCGTCCTCCCAGCTTGCCCCCTCGGCGACGGGTACGTCTCCTGCACGGACGATGCACCCGGCGCGCGACATGTCCGCGAACTTCTGCATCTCACGAACCAGCCCGTCGGAGATGTCACCGCAACAAAGACCGGCTTGATTGAGTCTTCGACCCTCGGCCAAGAGCGGCTCGAGTCGAAGAGCGATGCGCCGCCTGAGGGCAACGGCCGCCGCACCCAGAGGCCCGGTGACCGCCACGACCCATCCAGGCTTTGCCTGGCTCCGAGCCAGGGGTTCGATCTCCGAGCGGCCGACCACTGTGATGGAGAGCACCGCGGGGCCCTCGATCGAGCTCGTGTCGCCGCCCACGATCCGCAGATGGAGCTTGCTTGCCAGCGCGTCCATCCCGCGATACAGGCCGACGAAATCGTCCAGGTTCCAGGACCTTGGAACGGCGACCGACGCCAGGGCCCAGGACGGAGTCGCGCCTTTGGCGGCCAGGTCGCCGAGCGCAAGAGCGAGCGCACGCCACCCAGCATCTTCCGGGCTCATCCAGCCGAGGTCGAAGTGGACGCCCTCGACAGAAGTGTCGCAGCTGGCGACGGTAAAGCCATCGCCGTCGCTCCAGACCGCAGCGTCGTCCTCGCCGGCGGGAATCTCGAACCCTTGAGTGGCGAGGTACGGCATGATGCGGCGCAGCAGCTCCGATTCGCCGACGCCGTCGAGCTTCGTCATTCCTCGAGCATCGTACGAAGCCGGCGTGTCGCCGCTTCGGGGTCGGGCGCGTCGCCCACCGCTCTGACCACGCATACGCGCCTCAGGCCGGCCGCAGTCAGCTGGGCGATGTTCGACCCGTCGATGCCGCCGATGGCGAAGACTGGGACGGCGGGTCCGACCGCAGCCGCCACCCGGGCGACGCCGGTTGGGCCGATGACCTCTTTCTGGGGCTTGAGCGGCGTGGCAAAGGCCGGACCGCAGCCGATGTAGTCCGCGCCTGCCTTGATCGCGGCGAGGGCGTCGGCCGCGGTCGAGGCGGAGGCGCCGATCAGCAGACGGTCGCCGGCGACGCGCCGGGCGCCCGCGACGCTCAGGTCATCGGGGCCAAGGTGCACGCCGTCCGCCTCGCTCAAGAGGGCCAGGTCGAGGTGGTCGTTGACGATCAGGAGGGCGCCCGCGGCGCGGGTGAGCTCGCGGAGGCGTCGCGCGAGGAGCATCAGGTCGCCCCTGGCGAGGACCTTATGGCGAAGTTGGAGGGCGTCCGCGCCGCCTCGCAGGGCGGCGGCGGCCACGGCCGCAACGCGGTCTGGTTTCTGGTCCGGGGTGATCACGTACAGGCGGGCTGCCTGAAGACGCTCGAGGAGTGGGTGTCGCGTAATGCTCTACAAGGTACCCGTCGAGCATGGATGACCTTTACCGGCCGGTCCCACCTGGCCACGCTGAGGCGTGGCCATCCTCCGCTGCGAGAGGGGAGGACCTGGTTAGGGTCTTAAGCGCTCTCCGCCTGGTCGTCCAGGTCCTGGATTCTGATGGGGCTGCGCTGGCGCAGGACTCGGTCCTGGACCTCGAACAGGACGTCCATCATCGGGACCACCCTGTACCTGATCCGGAACGGGTCGGAGCGCGCCTCCACGGGCGCCGGCCTCGCGAGGACCAGCTCGATCAGGCTGCCGGCACGCTCCCGAAGCCGGGCCGGCACGCGGTCGATCCCCTGCAGGTTCAGCTCCTCCAGGGAGAACATGAGTTCGTCGATGGCGCGGATGATCCCACTCAGCCGCTCGTTCTCGGAGCGTTCGGAGCGACGCCTCTGATCGGAAATGGCGATCTCGCGATTTACATCGGCGATTTGAGCCATTGAGAACTCAAATCTTGCCGATACCGGTTTGCAAAACACTTTCAGCCGCTGCAGCGGCCCCGACGGGCGGTCCTACAGCAGGATCTGGCGGAGCTTCTCCCTGAAAGCGGCGGGTGCCGTGTCCTTGTCGCGGCAGACCTTGACCAGCCGCTTCAAGCTGGCCTGGAACTCGTATTGATCCGCGCACGGGGGACAGCCTTCGAGGTGCAGCTTCAACTCGAGGACCTCCGTGTTGTTCAACTCACGGTCCACGTAGCGGTCGAGCTTCTCCTTACAGTCGCTGCAGTTCATTGCTGGGGCACCTGTGGGGTACCGTTGGCGCGGACGATACCGGATTCGACCGCGTAGTCATAGAGGGATCTTTGTAATTGCTGCCGCGCGCGGTGCAGGCGCGACATTACGGTGCCTATGGGGACCCCAAGGGTCTGGGCCGCGTCCTTGTACGAGAAACCTTCGACGTCGACCAGCAGGACCACCTCGCGGTGCAGCGGCGGCAGCTTCTCGACCGCCTTGACGACCTCGGTTGCCGCCAGCTTGTCCAGCACGTCGGCCTCGGGCTTCGCGCCCTCGTCCCGCAGCTTGTCGTACAGGACGAACTCGCCAACGTCATCCAGGCTCACGTCTTCCTTCCGAGACCCTTTGAAGCGGTCCCAGAACAGGTTTCGCATGATCGCGAAGAGCCAGGCCTTCATGTTCGTACCCGGCTGGTAGCTGTGCTGGTAGCGCAGGGCGCGCAGATACGCCTCCTGGACCAGGTCTTGCGCCTGATCCGGGTCTCGCGTGAGCCGGAGCGCGCCACGGTACAACGTGTCGAGATGTGTCAATGCCTCTTCAGCAAAGGCAGTGCGTGCCGGGCTTTCCGCCATCAGAACTGCCAGTTTACGTACACCTGCCTTGCGTCATCTGGAATCCCAACGACGTGCCCTGTTATTCCGAGTAGCGCCTCTCCACCCGCGGGCCAACAGAGGTGAGCACCTCGTAGGAGATCGTCCTGGACCACTCGGCGACCTGCTCGCCGGTGATCCTGTCCCCGTGGTCCTCACCGATGAGCGTGACCACGTCGCCCACCTGGACGCCAGGCACGTCCGTGACGTCGACGGTGATCGCGTCCATGCTCACCATGCCGATCAGCGGCGCGCGATGACCGCGCACCAGGACATGGCCGCGATTCGAGCGAGCCCGGTGCACGCCGTCGGCGTACCCGATGGCGACCGTCGCGACAGGGGTCCTGACCGCCGCGCGCCACGTCGCGCCGTAGCCCACCGTGCCCCCCACGCCGACCGTCTTGAGGTGCGTCACGACCGACCGCAGGGCCAGGGCCGGCCGGTTGCCAGGCCACTCGCAGCCGTACAGAGCGATGCCGCAGCGGACCGCGTCCAACGCAAACTCGGGGAACCTGCGCGCACCGGCGGAGTTGCACGCGTGACGGAGGCCGGGATCGACCTCGAATGTGGCCAGCGCGTCGATGAACCCGTCGAACTGCTTGCGCGTCATCACCTCATCGGAGTCGGCTGACGCGAAATGCGTCCAGGTTCCCGCAATGAGAAGCGACGGCGCCTGGTCGATGAACTTCGCGATCCCACGCGCCTCGTCGGGCGAGCAGCCGAAGCGACCCATGCCGGTGTCGATCTTGAGATGCACCGCAACCACCTCGTCGCGGTCGCCGAGAGCCTTCGCGAGCTCAAGGCTCGACACGGCGATGCCGCAGCCGCTGGCCGCCACAGCCGCCGCCTCCTTGACAGTGAGGCCGCCCATCACCAACACCCTGTCAGCGCGAACCAGTCCTGTCAGCTGGTGAGCCTCCTCGAGGGTCGCCACCGCCAGGCCCCACGCCCCTCCGCTCAGTGCGGCTCGCGCCACCTGCAATGCGCCGTGACCGTAACCGTTCGCCTTGACGACCGCGAAGAGCTTGGTGCCCTTGGGAACGTGCGCGAGGACGCTCGCCGCGTTGGAGCGGACCGCGTGCAGGTCGATATCCGCCCAGCGCAGCCCGGTCGTCAGAGTCCGCCCTGCCTCAGGACGTTCATCACCAATGGGATCTCGAGGAGCAGGTCGCCGGCGAGCAGCCCGGAATCGCCCAGACGCTGCGAGAGGCGGCGACCGGCCGCGGCGTGGATGTAGACACCGGTCACGGCGGCCGCGTACGGATCCGAGCCCTGCGCCAGCAGCGCGCCGATGATCCCCGAGAGGACGTCTCCGGTTCCACCCGTAGCGAGCGCCGGGACCTCGTGCGGGTCCTCGCTGAAGCGCCCGTCGGGGTGCGCGACCACAGTCCTGGCGCCCTTGAGCACGACGACAGCCCCCCACTCCTTGGCCGCCTTGCGAGCCGCCCCGGCACGGTCGGCGGCGATCGCCTCGGTGCTCTTGCCGGTGAGCCGGGCCATCTCGCCGGGGTGTGGGGTCAAGACCCTGTTCTTGCCCAGCTTGCCCTTGGAGCGAGGCGCGTCCGCCAGGGCGTTGAGAGCGTCGGCGTCGAGGACCAGGGGGCACGCCACGTGCTGCACCAGGTCGAGCACGAGGCGCCAGGTCGAGCGGTCCCGCCCGAGGCCGGGCCCGATGACGCCTGCCTCCGCGGCCGCGAGCTGGCGCAGCACTGAGTCGTACGCGGCGTGGCCGACGGCGCCCGGGGCCACCTCCTGGACGGGGGTGGCCATCACCTCGGTGCACTTGGCCGCGAGGATCGGGTAGATGGTGTCGGCGACCAGGAGCCTCACGAGCCCCGCGCCAGTCCGGGCTGCCGCAGTTGAAGCGAGGTAGGCGGCGCCGGTGAAGCCCAGGCTCCCGGCCAGCACGACCACCGTCCCGAACGTGCCCTTGTGAGCGTCCCGGGGCCGGTCGGGCAGCACGACGGCCTCCGGTGCGGGCAGGAGGCTGCCGGCCACGTCGGGCATCTCGAGGTGGGCGGTGGCGACGGCCAGGGCGCTGTGGTGGGTGATGCTCACCTCGACGCGAGCGCCTCGGTCGTTGCCGAGCAGTCGAACCCGCGGGGCGCCGCTGGCGCCGGCCAGCACTTCGATGCGGCGGCGGGGGAAGCAGATGCCAGTGCCGTCGAAGCACTTGATCACCGCTTCCTTGGCCGCCCACCGGCCGGCGAAGCGCTCGGAGTTACCTGCGCAGTAGGCGACCTCGGCGGGCGTGTAGACCTTGTTCAGGAAGCCGCGGCCGGACCGGTTGATCGCAAGCGCTATGCGATCGACCGAAACGGCATCCACTCCTATTCGTTGCACTGCCTCATTGTCAGCCCTGAGCATCCCCACCAAAGCAGAACCCCCCTCCCCGCTCGCCGGGGAGGGGATGGGGGTGGGGGCGCGGACGCGTCCGCTCCGGACGCGGCGATGTCCGGCCGCAGCCGGACCGTCGTCACTCGACGGTGACGCTTTTTGCCAGGTTTCTGGGTTGGTCGACGTCCTGGCCCAGCTCGACTGCCACGTGGTACGCGAACAGCTGCAGGAAGACCGTGTTCAGGATCGCGCCTGCCGCCTCCTCCACTGCCGGCATGACGAAGACGTCGGTTGCGACGCCGTCCAGCGAGTGGTCGCCCTCCGTGACCAGCGCCAGGACCGGAGCGTCGCGCGCAACGATCTCGTGGACGTTGCTGACCATCTTGTCCTTGGTCGCGCTCGCCGTGCATATTGCGATGACCGGAAAGTCTTTGTCGAGCATCGCGATCGGTCCGTGCTTGAGCTCTCCGCCGGTCGTTCCTTCCGCGTGGATGTACGAGATCTCCTTCAGCTTGATCGCGCCTTCGAGGGCCACGGGGTAGCCGAGCCCGCGGCCCGTGTACATGAAGTTGCGGTATCGGCTGTACTTGTGCGCCACCTCCGCGATCTCCCTCTCGCGATCGACGATCGTCTGGACCTGATCCGGGAGCGCTCGCAGCGAAGCGACCAGCTCATCCCTACGCTCGAGCGACACACGTCCGTTCACCGTCGCCATACGCAAGCCGAGCAGATAGAGGCTGACGAGGTGCGCGAGCAGAGTCTTTGTCGAAGCGACCCCGATCTCAGGCCCGGAGTGCAGGTAGATGGCGCCGTCTGCATCGCGCGCGGCCGAGCTGGCGACCACGTTCGTGACCGCCACGGTCAAAGCGCCGCGCTCCTTGGCCTGGTGCAGGCCCACCAGCGTGTCGGCGGTCTCTCCCGACTGGGTGATCACGACCGCCAACGCCTCCTTGCCGAACGTCGGCCGGCGATAGCGAAACTCCGAGGCGTCCATCGCCCTGGCCGGGATGCCCGCCCAGTCCTCGATGACGTATTCGCCTGCCATCGCCGCGTGCAGCGACGTGCCCATGCCGAGCAGCAGCACCTCGCGGTAACGGCGCAGCTCGGCGTCCGAGATGTCGAACTCACGGAACGTCACCAACCCGTCGTCGGTCAAACGCCCACGCATCGCGTTGGCGACCGCCTCCGACGATTCGTGGATCTCCTTGAGCATGAAGTGCGGGTAGCCGCCCTTCTGCGCCTGGCTCAGATCCCAGTCGACATGGATGAGCTTCGGTTCGACGCTCACCCCATCGAGGGTGGAGACCTCGGCGCCAAGTGGCGTCACAGCGGCCACCTCTCCTTCGCCGAGCACGAGCACGCGCTTGGTGTACGGGATGATCGCGGTGATGTCGGATGCGATGTAGTACTCGCCGTCTCCAAGCCCGACGACCAGTGGAGCGTTCAACCGCGCGCCGACGAGGAGCTCCGGGTCGTCGGTCGAGAACATGGCGAGTGCGTAGGCGCCGCGGATGCGCCGCAGCGCGGCCCTCACGGCGCTGAGGAAATCGCCCTTGTAGTTGGCCTCGATCAGGTGCGGAACGACCTCGGTGTCGGTGTCCGACGTGAACTCGTGGCCTGCAGCCTGCAGCTCAGCCTTGAGCTCGGCGAAGTTCTCGATGATGCCGTTGTGGACGACGAAGATACGGTTGTGGCAATCCGTGTGGGGATGCGCATTGACGAACGTGGGCTTGCCATGGGTCGCCCAGCGCGTGTGGCCGATCCCAAGCTTGCCAGTGGGCATGTTGGCGTTGAGCTTGTCGATCAGCATGTCCACCTTGGCCTCGGACTTGGTCACGCTCGTGCGGCGCGCCGAGCCCGCCTTCGGCGACTCCAGCACCGCGACGCCGGCGGAGTCGTAGCCACGGTATTCCAGGCGCTTCAAGCTCTCCATGAGGATCGGGGTCGCCTGGCGGTCGCCGAGGTAGCCGATGATTCCGCACATAAACAGAGAACTCCTACCCGGGGTTATTTCGACGAATGCCTGGTTGAACGGGTATGGCCGGCCTCAGGTTACAGAAGCTACGGGGTGGGAGATGGCTTGGCGTTGGGGTTGGCTGAGATCGAATAGGTGACGCGGGCGGTCAGAACGGACCCTGTGACCCCCGCCGGGTACGGGATGGCGATCCTGACCGTGAAGTTCGCCGTGTGGCCGGTCAAATCGACAGCGGGTAGGGTCAGGATCGTGATCTTGGACAGGATCTGCGCCGCCCCACTGATCACGACAGTGATCGGGTCGATGGTGATATTGGTCACCCGGTAGCCGTTCGGCTGCCCCTGCGTTGGGGGAGAGTCGATGAGGACCACCTGTTTGCTGGTCGTGCTCGTCCTGGCGTCGATCTGAACTTGCACGGCGTTGACGTCGAGACTGGAATTCGGCACGGTTTTCAAGAAGTTCGACCGGTCGATCGGCGTCCCGCCCTGCTCGACTGAGACGAGCAGGTTGGGTGCAGTCGTGCTGCCGCTCTGCACCGGGGCATTGAAATCCGCAAATGCTTTCAAGTTCGGCTGGCCCGAGCTGTCGGTCTCCCAGCTGGCGGGGCCGTTGAAATTGACCACGCAGGGCGTGTTGGGACAGCTGGCAAACGCCTTGGTGACTGTCCATCCTTCGGTCACGCGTGGATACCGAACCTGGACCGGCAGAGCGACGGACTTGAGCAGGTCGATGTGCAGGGCGAACAGCACCGACGGATTCTGGACATTGACCAGCGGGACGAGCGGCTTGATGGCGAGGTTGACCTTGACGGCCGGGCCCGGGCCGGCTTTCGTCAGGTCGAAGGTGGCGGTGAAGCTGCTGGGGGTGAGCGACTGAATCGTGTCGGCCAGCCCGGTGACCCTGATGGTCGTCCGCGTCGGCGGGTTGATGACGACCAGTGTCGGCGGAATCGTGTACAGGAAGTTGCTCAGCGTCAAAGTCTTGAACGTCGGCGGGTTCTGAGAGAACGCCACCGCCCCGAGCATCAGCACCGAGAGACCGAGGGCCAGCAGCTTCAGCCGCCAGCTCTCCGTGACCCAGTTCACTTTCGCCGTCCCAGGAACCCGTTGCCCGTCGACACCGGGCCGGGCACCTTGACGCTGACCACGCGCCGCAGTCCGTCACTGTCGAGGTTCCGCGTGATCTTGCCTTCTTCTATCACCGATATGGCTCCCGTCTCCTCAGAGACTACGAGCACGAGCGCGTCGGATGCCAGCGACAGGCCAAGCGCCGCTCGGTGGCGCGTACCCAGCCGCTCCCTGACGGCGCCCTCTTCCGGGAGCGGCAGGAGGCAGCCCGCCGCGATGATCTGGTTGCCTCTCACGATCACGGCTCCGTCGTGCAGAGGCGAGTTGGGATAGAAGATCGACTGCAGGAACTCGGCGGAGATCTCGCCGTTGATGCGGACGCCCGTCGCGGCGTAATCCTCGAGGCCGACGTCGCGCTCGAAAGCGATCAGGGCGCCGGTTCGCCTGGAGCTCAAGCGCTCGGCCGCGCGGATGGCCTCGGAGATGGCCTGGCTGTAAAGGCGAGTGCTGTACCCCGTGAGGGGACGGCCGATGTTGCCGAGGCGGCCCAGCTGGTCCATCGCACGCCTCAGCTCCGGCTGGAACATGACGATGACGGCGATCAGGATGAAGAACGCCGCGTTCTTGAACAACCAGCTCAGTAGCACCAGGT
This sequence comes from Candidatus Dormibacteraceae bacterium, assembly GCA_041476405.1. Classification (GTDB taxonomy): domain Bacteria; phylum Chloroflexota; class Dormibacteria; order Dormibacterales; family Dormibacteraceae; genus Palsa-872. The sequence goes on from JBGOTG010000031.1 coordinate 12,373, forward strand.
TGAACTGGGTTGCGACCACGCCCACGACCGCGAGCAGCACCAGCCCGACCAGGATCTGGGTGCCCTGGGTACCGCGCAGCAGGCGCAGGAGCTGATACAGGATGAAGGCCACCACCGCGACGTCGAAGACCTCTCCCCAACCGAGGTGCTGGATCACGTCTTGAAGCTGCCGGAGGAAGTCCTGGATCTGGGTCATTCTTCGGCTCCGAAGACCTGCGCCATCAAGGCCATCTGGGCGTACAAGCGGTTGGCGGCCTGCTCGAAGACGACCGATCGCGGACCGTCGATGACCTCGTCGGTCACCTCCTCACCGCGATGGGCCGGCAGGCAATGCATGAACACGGCGCCAGGCGCCCCATCCATCAGCGCCTGGTTCACCTGGTACTCGGCAAACGCGTTGCGCCTCACCTCTCGTTCGCTTTCCTGTCCCATCGACGCCCACACGTCCGTGTACACGACGGTCGCCCCGGCGACATCCGCGACATCTGTGCTCAGGTTAACCCTGAACCTCGTCGGATTGAGATCTCTCGCGCGATCCAGCACCGCCGCATTGACGTGGTAGCCGGGTGGCCCGATCAGGGTCAACTGGAAGCCGAGCAGCGCCGAAGCCTCGATCAAGGACGCGGCGACGTTGTTGCCGTCGCCGATGTAGACGACGTGCTGGTCCGCGGCCAGACCACACTTTTCGGCCATCGTCAGGAGGTCGGCGAGTATCTGGCACGGGTGCGAGCGATCGGTCAGCGCGTTGATGACCGGCCTCTCCGCGGCCGCCGCCAGCTCGATGAGGTCCTCATGTGTGCGCAAACGCGCCACGATCCCGTCCACGTAACGGTCGAGGACCCGAGCCGCGTCGCCCACCGTCTCCCGAACGCCCAGCTGGACGTCCTGCTCGGTCAGGGTCGTCGTCGTCCCGCCCAGGCGCGCGATCCCCACCTCAAAGGACACCCGGGTCCGGTGCGACGGCTTCTGGAACAGCATCGCGATGTGCCGCCCCTGGAGCGGCCGCTCGGCCCACCGGCCGGCCTTGATGGCGTGCGCGAGGTCGAGCAGCCCCCTGAGCTCGGCCGCATCGAGGTCGGCGATGTCGAGGAAGTCACGGCCCCGTAGAGCACCCACTGAAGGGATCATGATGCCGCGCCAGGCTAAAGGCGCGGTTCGATGAGCTCGCCGGCCACCACGGGTGAAACCGCCAGGTCGCGGGCTGAGTCGAACTCAGGCAGCCTGGCGCGAAGGGTCGCGTCGTCGCGCAGCCGGAGGATCAGGTCGCGGCAGGCGGCCGGGTGCAGCCCGAACTGAGCAGGTTTGAATCCCAAGGGCGGCTCGTTGCGAAAGTGGATGGTCAGGCGGTCGGTGAGGCGGACCCGGGGCCACGAGCCCGGGTCTGACAGGGTCACCGTCTCCATCAGGCTCCAGACCGCCCGCATCTCGTGGCGCCCCTGGATCACCACCATGCGGTCGCGGAAGAAGCCCAGCCTGCCCAGCGGCCATGATCGGAGCTGCCGGGCGGCCGAGGCGGCCACGAGCCCAGCGCCCAGGGAGCCGGCGGCCAGCGCGAGCGCGGCGACCCACCCGCCCGGCAGCCGCGTGGCGCCGGCTGCGAGCAGGGCGAAAACGATTGCGAAGGCCAGGCCGGAAGCCCCGAGGGACACGATCGACCGGCGCGATCGTACGTAGATCATCGACGCCCCACCAGCGAGTAGTTTAGGCGTGCCCGTGACACGGCAGCCCGCTGGTCTCATTATGTTTTGAGGCCCCCTACCGAGGTGACTGAGAAAAGGACAAGCGCGCAAGCGTGGGAGTGTTGGACATGGACGTGATGACCCAGCGGGCGGACATCGATGCCGTCGTCTCTGGCAAGACGGTGTGCACGATCTTCGCCGATGCGGCCAAGAAATGGGGCGATCTGCCGGCCCTGCGCTGGAAGCGCGACGGCGAGTGGCAGAGCCTCGATTGGAATGGCTACCGGGCCGAGGTCGCGGCGGTGGCGATGGCGCTCAAGGGGTTGGGTTTCGGGCCTGGGCAGTTCGGCCTGATCATGGCCCGCAACGTGCCCGAGCATGTCATCGCCGACCTCGGCATCGTGCACGCGGGCGGCACCGCGATCAGCGTCTACAACACGCTCGCGCCGGAGCAGATCGAGTACGTCGCCAACCACTCGGAGGCGAGCGCGGCTTTCGTCGAGGACGAGGCCTTTCTCGCCAAGTTCCTCGAGATCCGGTCATCGACCCCGCACCTGCGCCACCTCATCCTGATCCGCGGCGAGGCTCCCGAAGGCGTGCTGTCGTGGGACTCGCTGGTCGCCCAGGGGCGCGCCGCCTACGAGCGTGACCCGGCCGCCTTCGAGGCGTCCGCCCGGGCGGTCGGCCCCGAGGACACGGTCAGCTTGATCTACACATCAGGGACCACCGGACCTCCCAAAGGCGTCATGTACTCGCACAACAACGTCGTCTGGACGCTGGAGTCGGCGCGGCGCGTCCTCGAGCTGCACAACGAAACGCTGCTCAGCTACCTGCCGCTCGCGCACGTGGCCGAGCGTTTCACATCGCAGTGGGGCAGCATCTACAACGGCCACGAGGTCTACCTGTGTCCCGATGTGGCCGAGCTTCTGCCTTACCTGATCGAGGCCAGGCCGACCGCGTTCGTCGGAGTGCCGCGCGTGTGGGAGAAGCTCATGGCGGGCATCAGCGCAGGCGTCGCCGCCGAACCGGACGAGGCCAGGCGCCAGATGGCCCAGGGCGCGCTGGCCGCTTCGATGCAGGCGTACAGGTTGAGGCGCGACGGCCAGCCCGTCCCGGCGGAGCTGGCCTCGGTCGTCGAGCGGGCCCAGCCGCTCTTCGGCATGCTCCGGGCGAAGATCGGACTCGACAGGTGCCACCTGGCCATCACCAGCACAGCGCCTTGCCGGCCGGAGGTCCACGAGTTCTGGGCCGCGCTCGGCCTGCCCCTGTTCGAGGTTTGGGGCATGAGCGAGCTCACCGGGCCGGCCACGGCGGTGCCGCCCAGCGATCACCGCGCGCCTTCGGTCGGGGTGCCGCTTCCGGGAGTGGAGGCGCGGCTCGGCGAGGACGGGGAGCTGCTGATCCGCGGCGGCAACGTGATGGTCGGTTACTACCGCGACCCGGCCAAGACGGCGGAGGCGATCGATGCCGACGGCTGGGTGCACAGCGGCGACATCGCGCAGCTCGGGCCTGACGGCCACTACCGGATCGTCGACCGGAAGAAGGAGCTGATCATCACGTCGTCGGGCAAGAACATCTCGCCGGCCAACCTGGAGGCCGTGGCCAAGTCGAGCCCGATCATCGGGCAGGCCGTCGCTATCGGGGACGGCCGGAGCTACATATCGGTTCTGGTGGTCCTGGACCCGCAGGTGGCGCCGCTCTGGGGCAAAGCCCACGGCATCGCAAGCTCGTCCCTGGCGGAGATCGCCGAGCACCCGGCCACGATCGCCGAGGTGCGACGCGCGCTGACCATCGCCAACACGCACCTGGCGCGAATCGAGCAGTTCAAGAGGTTCACGATCCTGCCGGCGGAATGGTCGCCCGAGTCGGAGGAGCTCACGCCGACCATGAAGCTCAAGCGCCGCGTCATCCACACCAAATACAAGGACCAGGTCGACGCCATGTACGGCGACCCGCCCGGCGGTCACTCGGTCGACTCCGAACGCGACGGGAGCGCCACTAAGACCGGCTAGGCGACCGCTTCATGTTCCGCGGCGCGGCAGGCTTGGCCGCGAGCACTGCCTCGGTGAAGAGCCTGGTCGCCAGCCTGCTCCTCGGCTCGCCGAGGCGAGCAGCAAGCTTGGCAAGCTGCTCCACGACGCGAGGCTCCACGCTGAGCCTGTACAGCTGTTTGGCGGCGGGTGCTTTGTCCTTCATTCCATCCTCCTTGTGCCGGTGGGCGAGTCGCTGGATTCTCGTCCCAAGGAGCGACAGGTGGCAATCCAGCCTGTTAAGGCGGGACAATCTCACTCGCATGGCGGCTGTGGCTTGATCGATCGCACCCGGTTGACCGC
>JBGOTG010000032.1:0-16320 GCA_041476405.1 Candidatus Dormibacteraceae bacterium
CGGGCGTGGTCGCCCATCTTCGTGGCCAGCTCCGAGCCCAGGATCGACTCGAAGCCCGGATAGTCCTCGACCAGCTCGGTGTTCAGAAGCTGCCCGCCGAGTGGGCCCCGGTCGACCAGCACGGCCTTCAGGTTCATCCTGGCCGTGTACAGCCCTGCCGCCAGGCCGGCCGGGCCGCCCCCCACGATGATGACGTCGTACTCGCTCATTGCACTAATTGAAATGGGGCCAGGAGTGCTCGGTATTCCTACCCATGCTTGAACTGAGCGCCGTAGCCCCCCCGGGGGCTCTGGCACACGATATTGTCGAAGGGGCAGCCGATGGAGCAGGCGCCGCATTCGATGCAGTTCCCGAAGCTGACGAGCGTCTTCTGCTGCTCCTCGCTCCACTCGTAGACACCCGCCGGGCAGAAGTGCGTGCAGTATTTCCCCTTGCATTTCGTGGCGCAAATCTGCTGGTCGACGATCTCGATGTGCGGCTTGCCGGTGTCCTCGTTGTACTTGACAGTGAAGAGCTTGTCGGTGAGCTTCTCCATCGCTGCGCCCAGTCTAAGCGGCGCCGAACCGTTCCCAGACGCGGCACATCAACCGGATGGTGTTGATGTAGTCGGCGGCACGGATGTTCTCGTTGGGCGCGTGGACCCGGTTGTCGGGCCGGCCGACTCCAACCGGCAGCACGGTGGGGATCCCAAGGTCCGAGACCACAGGGTGCATCGGGCCGGTGGCCTGCATGAAAGGCCACAGAACCGGCTCGCCGTGCAGGTCCCGAACGCAGCCGATCACGCTCTTCGCCACTTCCGAATCCGGGTCTGACCGTGCCGGCTTCTCGGCGTCACTCCACACGATCTCGACCTTCTCGAAGCCATGTGAGTCGAGGTGCTTGCGGAGGCAATCGAGGACGTGGGACGGGTCCTGGTCGGGAATCAGCCTGAAGTCGAGCTTGGCCGTCGCCTCCGCCGGGAGCACGGTCTTCGACCCAGGTCCCTGGTATCCCGTGGTGACGCCGGCGATGTTGCAGGTGGGCGTGAACAGCAGCTGCTCGATGACGTCTTGCGGCTTCGGGTTGCGGACCAGTCGGTCGAAGCCGACCAGCTTCCTGCGCTGCTCGACCTCGGGGTCGATCTTCGCCATCATCCGGCGGTCGGCGTCGGTGGGCTTGAGCATGCCGTCATAGAAGCCGGCGATGTTGATGTTCATGTCCTGGTCACGCAGGCTCGCCAGCGCTTCGATCAGGTACATCGCAGGCGACGGATAGATGGACGCGAAGCCTGAATGCTGGTCGAAGGCCAGGAACGTCACCCGCAGCTGCACATAGACCAGGCCGCGGCAACCGAACTGAAGGGTGGGACGGCCGCCATCGTCGAAAGACGCGCCGGATTCCCACAGGCAGCCGTCGGCGCCGAGCTTTTCTGAGTGCTGGTGAGCGATCTTCTCGAACGTCTTCGAGCCGATCTCCTCCTCACCCTCCACCAGGAAACGCAGGGTGACGGGAACCTCTCCCAGCTCCTTCAGCGTCTCGAGAGCGTGGATGCGCGCCATCACGTCTGCCTTGTCGTCGGCGACGCCGCGGGCGACGATGCGGCCGTCCTTCTCAGTCGGCTCGAACGGCTTGGTGTCCCACAGATCGATCGGGTCGACGGGCTGGACGTCGTAGTGCTGGTACAGGAGCAGCTTGCGGCGGCCCGCGCCGGGCACCTCCGCATACAGGGCGGGCATCCCGCCCGCCTCCAGCGTCTCGACCCTGTCTGTGTATCGGGACAGGCGCTGTGCCAGCCAGTCGCGCGCGGGCTTGACGGCCTCGGCGCCATGGTTGGAGATGCTCGGGAACGCGCACAGCTCCTTCAGCTCCTCGACGAACCGGCGGCTGTTCTTCTCGATGTAGGCATCGACGGCGCTGGTTGAGATCACGGTGCCATTGTTTCACTCACGTAACCTTGTCGTGTGAGCGAGGGCGAGGGCGAGTTCCATTTCTCGCCACGGCCCAATCGGGCCGCCGAGATCAAATGGCGGCCATGGTCTGAGAAGGCATTCGATGAGGCGCGGCAGCTCAACCGTCCGATCCTGCTGTCGATCTCCGCGGTCTGGTGCCACTGGTGTCACGTGATGGACGAGACCACCTACTCCCACGCGGGCGTCATCGAGCTGATCAACCGCGAATACCTCCCCATCCGGGTCGACAACGACGTCCGGCCCGACATCAACCAGCGCTACAACATGGGCGGCTGGCCGACGACCGCGTTCCTGACCTCGTCGGGCGACATCCTCACCGGCGCCACCTACATGCCGCCTGACCAGATGGCCGACGCGCTCATGCGCGTGGCCGGCTACTACCACACGCATCAGCCGGAGATCGCCGACCGCGCGCTGGAGGCCCGAAAGCGCTCAGGGTCACAGGTCGCTGTCGCCGCGGGCGAGCTTGACGAGGGGCTGATCGACGCCGTTCTTGACGCAGTCAAGAGCGCCTATGACCCCGAGTACGGAGGGTTCGGCAGCGCGCCCAAGTTCCCGCAGGCCGACGCGCTGCTGCTGCTGCTGGAGCAGGCGCAGATCCGCTCCGATCCGGAGCTCCGCAAGATGGCGGTCCACACGCTGGAGCGAATGGCGGGAGGCGGCACGTACGACCACGTCGAGGGCGGGTTCTTTCGCTACTCGACCACCCAGGACTGGAGCGTTCCCCACTTCGAGAAGATGCTGGAGGACCATGCCGGGCTGGTCGGTGCGGTCGCGCTCGCCGGCCTGGATGGCGTGCTCGATTCGACCACGCGTTACCTCGACACTGTCCTGCGGGACAAGAAGAGCGGCCTGTATGGCGGCAGCCAGGACGCGGACGAGCACTACTACTCGCTCGGCCATGACGAGCGCGGCCCCGAGAACGCGCCATACGTCGATCGCCGCGTGTACACGTCGTGGAATGCGGCTCTCGGCATCACCTACCTGGACGCCGCGGTCCGCCGTGACCGTCCGCAGCTCCACGACCGAGCGGCGAAGCTGCTCGATCGGCTGTTCCGGGACCGCTACACGAGCGGCGAGGGCCTCCTCCACACCGATGGCGCAGGCGGCCAGCTCGGCGACCAGGTGTGGGGGCTCTGGGCGGCGGTCCGCGCGTACCAGTCGGGCCTGGGCGATCGATGGCTCACCATTGCTGTCGACCTCGCGTCGGGGCTCGAGCAGCGCTACACCGACAGCGGCCGGGGTGGGTATTTCGATCACGCCGGCGGCGACGAGCTGGGCCGTCTTGGCGACCACATCACGCCGCTGGTCGAGAACTCCGTGGCGGCGATTGCGCTGGTCGAGCTGGACGTCCTCATCGGAGAGGCCGACATGCCCTACCTGGGTCGCGCGCGCCGGATCCTCGAGTCGGTGGCCGGGCTGCCGCGCCAGTACGGCCTCATGGCCGCGGTCTTCGCGCGCGCGCTGGATCGCCAACGGCGGCCGATCAAGGTGAGCACGGGCAATCCCGAGCTCGCCCGAGCGGCGGCGCTGGCCCACCCGTACGCGGTGATCGACCCCAAAGGCGACAAACGGGCCGTGGTGTGCGTCGGAACAATATGCTTGGCCCCGGTGTCCACCCCTGCCGCGGTCGGCGCGGCCATCCAGGAAGCAGCGACGGCGCGTGCCTGAGAGCCGGCGCCACTTCGCCCGACGCGTCGACAAGGCTCTAGGCGACCCTGACCTGCAGCGCGCGCTCACGAGCGGCCTGACCGGAATCCGCGGCCGTCGCGACCTCGCGTTCAAGAGCTTCGACTTCGCCAAGGGCCGCGCCGAACTCAAGAAGCGGCGCCGCGCAAACCTGGAGAGGCTGCCCGAGCTGGTCGAACAGTTCACGGAGCGGCTCGAAGCGGCGGGCGGCGTCGTCCACTTCGCTAAGAACGCCGCCGAGGCGCGCGAGATCATCGGGCAGATCTGCTGGAACGCGGGCGGCGCCGGCGGGAGCGCACGGCGAATGGTCGTCACCAAGGTCAAGTCGATGGCGAGCGAAGAGATCGAGCTGAACCCCTACCTGGAGGGCCTGGGCATGGAGGTGGTCGAGACCGACCTCGGCGAGCGGATGGTCCAGCTCACTCACACGCATCCCTCCCACCTCATCGCACCGGCCATCCACCTGACCAAGGAGGATGCCGCCGCGGTGTTCGGCACCGAGGCCACCGTCGAGGCCATCCAGGCGCACGCGCGCGAATCGCTACGCCAGAAGTTCATCGAGGCGACCGTCGGCATCAGCGGAGCGAACATGGCGATCGCGGAGACAGGCACCGTGGTCCTTGTCACCAATGAGGGCAACGCAGACCTCACGACGACTCTGCCTCCTGTGCACATCGCTCTGTTCGGCATCGACAAGGTGGTCGCCACGCTCGAGGACGCGGTGGCCGTGCTTCGCATGCTGCCGCGCAGCGGAACCGGGCAGGTGATCAGCAGCTACGTCAACTGGATCACGGGACCTTCGAGATCAGCCGACATCGAACAGTCGCTGACGATCGGGGTCCACGGACCTCGCGAGATGCACTGCGTGATCATCGACAACGGACGAGAGGAGATGCTCGCGGATCCGATCTTCCGCGACGCCCTCACGTGCATCCGCTGCGGGGCGTGCTCTAACGCCTGTCCGCCCTTCATGGCCGTCGGCGGCCATCAATTCGGTCATATCTACAACGGGCCCATCGGCCTGGTCCTGACACCCTTCCACCACGGGCTGGACCAGGCGGACCTGCCGAACACCCTGTGCACGCAGTGCAACGCATGCCAGGAGATCTGCCCGGTCGACATCCCCCTCCCCCGCCAGATCCTCGAGCACCGCCGCAACGGCCGCAAGTCGCTCCGCAAGAAGGCGCTTGTCGGTGTGTGGAAGCGCCCGGAGCTGGCCGACCGACTCCTTCGCGCGGGCGCCCCTTTCAGCGGCATCGTGCCGGGGACTCCGAAGCTCGCCCGGGTTCCGTACCGAGATCGTGCGGCCAAAGCGCCCGGCGGCGGCCAGCCCCTCACGATCTTCGCCTCCTGCATGGTCGACAGGATGCTTCCCGAGGCAGCCGTGGCCCTACGACGAATCGCCGACAGCGCCGGCTACGGGGTTGTATTTCCCAAGGGTCAATGGTGCTGCGGGCTGATCGCCGCCAACGCGGGAGACTTCAAGGGGGGCGCGGACCTCAACAGGCGCCTGGCCGAAAGCCTTGGGGATTCCAAGGGTCCGATCGTGACTCCATCCGCATCCTGCTTCGGTGCCTTCACAATCGACGCGCCCGACTGGGGCGCCCCCGCCGACGAGCCGCTTCGATCTCGCTTCCGGGATTCGACGCGCTTCGCCCTCGAGCTCCTGACCGAGCGCCCCGAGCTCCTGGACACGGAGGGCATGAGCTTGAAGGTCGCCTACCACGACTCGTGCCAGAGCCTGCGCCAGCTGGGCCTCAAGACCGAGCCGCGACGGCTCCTCGAGCTGGCCGGTTACGAGGTGATCGACCTGCCCGACATCGCCAACTGCTGCGGGTTCGGAGGCACGTTCAGCGTGGAGTGGCCGCGCGTCGCGGACCGGCTGGCCCAGTGGAAGCTCGACGCGATCGCCAAGACAGGCTGCACCGTCGTCGCCTCGGACAATCCGGGCTGCCTGATCCACATCGCCACCGCCGCACGCCGCCGACGAGTCGACCTTCGCGTGGCTCACGTGCTGGAGCTCGTCGCCGAGCACCTCGCAGCGCCGGGTCGCTAGGGTAGTCCTGGTGAGGGTTACGCTCGTCGCCACCGCACCGGCGGACATCGCCGTCGACGCCCTTGCCATCCCTGTCGCGACCGGGCAGCGCCTCTCAGGCGGCGCGCTCGACCTCGACCGCGCTCTTGGCGGGCTCCTCTCCGAGCTGCTCGCCAACGCGGAGTTCAAAGGACGCATCCACGAGGTCCTCCCAGTGCCCACTGTCGGGCGCATCGCCGCGCGCCGAGTGATCCTGTACGGCCTCGGCGCCGCTCGTGACCTCGACGGTCAACGACTTCGCTCGGCCCATCACGAGCTGGTTCGCGCCGCCCGCACCTACGGCTACAAGCGGCTGGCACTCGTGCGCGGCGAGCCACTCAGCGCCGAAAGCCTGACCGCTGTCGTCGAGGGATGCGTGATGGGAACGTTCGAGCGCCGTTCGCGGCAAACCGGCGATCACCCTGAGCGAGGAGAGATCGACGAGCTGGTCCTCACCGGCTTCGGACAGGGGCGGGAGCACGAGCTCGTCGCCGCGCAGGAAGCAGGTGAAGCCACCAACCACGCTCGCGAGTGGCAGAACGCGCCGGCCAACGAGCTGACTCCAGACGTACTCGCGCAGGAGGCCACGACGATCGCCCAGCGCCATGGGTTGGAGATCGAGGTCCTCGGCCCGGCCGAGCTCCGCGCAGGCGGCTACAACTTGCTTCTCGGCGTCGCTTCCGGCTCATCGAAGCCCGCGCGCCTGATCCGGTTGCGGCATCGCGGAAACCAGGCCGCAGGCCAACCCGCACAGCCGGATGCCACGGTGCTGGCGCTGGTCGGCAAGGGCATCACTTTCGACACCGGCGGCATCTCTCTGAAGGACCCCACAGGCATGAGCCAGATGAAGGCGGACATGGCGGGCGCCGCGGCGGTGCTTGCCGCGATTGACGTCATCGCGGCGCGCAAGCTGCCAATCGACGTGATGGCGGTGGTCGCCGCCTGTGAGAACATGCCCGGCCCCACTGCACAGCACCCGGGCGACGTGGTGATGAGTGCCGACGGCAAAACTGTCGAGATCCTCAACACGGATGCGGAAGGCCGGCTCGTGCTCGCGGACGCGGTCACGCACGCGTTGCGCAACGGGGCGACTCACGTGCTGGACCTCGCCACGCTCACCGGCGCCGCCGCCATCGCGATCGGCCACGGGGCCACTGCGGCGATCAGCAATGACGACAGGTTCTGGCGGCTGGTCGAAGAGGCCGCCCGCAGGGCCGGCGACAGGGTCTGGAGGCTGCCCATCCTCGCCGACTATCGCGTTCTGCTCCGCAGCCAGATCGCCGACCTGAGGAACGCCGAATACGGAGAGGCAGGGGCCATACTGGGAGGCATGTTCATCGGCGAGTTCGTTCGCGGCAAGCCGTGGGCGCACCTCGACATAGCCGCATCAAGCTGGAACACGAACTCGGAGCTGACCACCGTGCTGCGGGGCCCATCCGGGGCTGGCACGCGCCTGTGCATCGAGCTGGCGGAACTGATGGCAGGAGCGGCGCGTTAGAGAGGGAGATGGGAATCCTCGAGACCATTGAATCCCCGGCGGATCTTCGCCGCCTCGACCAGGCACACCTGACCCTGTTAGCCGAAGAGGTGCGCGCGTTCCTGGTCGAGCAGACGTCCAGATCCGGCGGTCATCTCTCGCCGAACCTTGGCGTGGTCGAGCTGACCTTCGCTTTGCACAGGGTCTTCGACAGCCCCAAGGACGCGATCGTTTGGGATACGGGTCACCAGGCCTACGTGCACAAGATCGTCACGGGTCGCGCCAGGGACTTCGCGGGGCTCCGGCAGGCGGGCGGCCTTTCCGGATACCCGTCCAGGAAGGAGTCCGAGCACGACCTGGTCGAGAACAGCCACGCGTCGACATCGCTCAGCTACGGGCTGGGGATCGCGGAGGCGAGACTCCGCAAGGGCGTCGGCGGGCACGTCATCGCCGTCATCGGCGACGGAGCGCTCACCGGCGGCATGGCTTACGAGGCGCTCAACCAGATAGCGCACCTGCAGCCGCGGAACCTGATCATCGTCATCAACGACAACGGCCGCTCCTATGCCCCGACGGTGGGAGGCCTCGCACGTCACCTGTCGCAGCTGCGTGTCGACCCGCGTTACGAGCGCATCAAGGAGGACATCTCGCGCCTGTTGCGCGAGCTGCCTCTCGTCGGCTCCACCGCGGACCAGGCTGCTTACCGCGTCAAGGAGAGCCTCAAGCAACTCTTGCAACCCTCGACCATCTTCGAGAGCCTCGGGATCAAGTACGCGGGCTTCGTCGACGGCCACGACGAACCCGCCCTCGAAGAGGTGCTCTCACGTTCCAAGCGGCTGCGAGGTCCTGTGGTCGTTCACGTCGTCACCGAAAAGGGCCACGGATACGGGCCGGCGGTGGAGGACGAGGTCGACAAGCTCCACGGCGTCAGCGCATTCGACCCGCTGACCGGCCGCCCGCGCACCACCGAGCTCACCTACACGGACGTTTTCGGCGAAGCGCTGATGACCGCCGCGACCAGGCGACCCGAGGTCTGTGCCATCACCGCCGCCATGGCCTCGTCGACAGGACTGCTGAACTTCGCCAAGGAATTTCCTGAGCGCTTTTTCGACGTGGGCATCTGCGAGCAGCACGCCGTCACGTTCGCGGCAGGTCTGGCGATGGCCGGCATGCATCCAGTCGTCTGCATCTACTCGACGTTCCTCGCCCGAGCCTTCGACCAGACGATCATGGACGTGGCGCTGCACAAGCTTCCTGTCGTCTTCGTGATCGATCGCGCCGGGGTGACAGGACCCGACGGCTCATCCCACCACGGCATCTTCGACCTTTCATACCTACGCCTCATCCCAAACATGAAGGTGGCGGCGCCGGCCGACGCGACCGAGCTCTGCGCTTTGCTGGAGACCGCGTTGGCGTCCGACGGGCCGATCGCGATTCGCTACCCGAAAGGGCCGGTGCCCTCGACGCCGGACCTTCCGGTCGAGCCGCTGCCCATCGGCAGATGGGAAGAGCTGCGGAAGGGGTCGGACGCTGTCATCTTCGCGGTCGGCCGGATGGTCGAGGTGGCAAAGGAGGCCGCGGAGCGGCTGGAGGTCCAGAACGTCTCGTGCGCGGTGGTGAACTCACGCTGGATCAAGCCGGTGGATCCCCGGATCGTGGAATGGGCTCGCGGCCACCCGGTGGTGATCACAGTCGAGGACAACGTCGGCAGCGGAGGCTTCGGTGGCGCCGTCCTGGAAGCCCTGGCCCCACATGGTCTGGCAGGCCGCGTGCGCATGCTGGCCCTACCCGATGAGTTCCTCCCCCAGGGCAAAGCCTCGGACATCCTGAAAGAACACGGCCTGGATGCCGCAGGTGTCGCCGCATCCGTCTACCAAGCGGTGAAAGGAAAGGTCCGGACCGAGACCTAAAGCTTCTTTCGGCCGGCGTAACCCTCGCCGATCCGGTGCCAATGCTCGACCCTCTCTTCCCCAAGCTTCCAGCAGAGCTCGACCAGCTCGCCTTCCCGATACGACGGGAAGTCGATCAAGCCCTCGAGCGGACCCTTGAGCTGGATGCCCATACCGTTCAGATTCGCGACCGCTTTGAGCAGCTCCATCTCGGCGCCGCCGACCGCGTCGCGGGCCTGCTGCTGCCGCTCCTGATCCTCTGCGCCCGCTCCCGGCCGCTTCGACTCGTACTGCAAAATCCGTGCCTGGTCCTCGAGCTCCGGCAGGAGCGCCGACAGCTCGGCGATCTGCGCGACGATTCTGCGCACGCGAGGAAGCTCGCTGTTCGCCTCCTCAACCGTATACGTCCGGAGCCTCTGCACTGGTCAACGATAGCCGCAAGGCGGCCCGTTCCGTTTGGGGTTCGGTGGCGCCAGACTTTGCTCGTGGACTCTGCTGAAATGCACCGTCGGGCCGCGCAATCGCGGGTCGCGCGTTTGGCGAGTGCAGGCGCGGACGGACGGCCCCACCTCGTGCCTATCTGCTTTGCATTCGACGAAATGACGCTGTACTTCGCGGTCGACGCCAAGCCCAAACGGACGACCAACCTCAAGCGACTGCGAAACATCGCCGCCAACCCGAGGGTTTCGATCCTCATCGACCACTACGAAGAAGATTGGGGAAAGCTCTGGTGGGTTCGTCTCGATGGAGCGGCGCGCGTCCTCGCCGATGCCGCCGAGCTCGAGCGGGCATTGCAACTCCTTGCCGGGCGCTACGCCCAATATCGCGCGGATGAGCCCGCGGGGCCCGTCGTCGCTGTCTCGATTGACGGCATGACCGGCTGGTCAGCTTCCTGAGCGCGACCCCCCACCTCGACCAGCTCAGGCTGCGCCTGCTCGACTGGATAGACAAGAGGCCTTGCGTCCAGGCTGACGGTCCCAAGCGAATACGGGCCGACCCAGCGGCCGTCGATCAAGGCGGTCCAGGTCACGTCGTACCTGACCGACGACCTCACGTCGTAACCGGTTTGATTGTGCGCCTGATAGCTGCGAATGACCGAAGAAGGCTGTGGGTAAGCGTTGCCATAGCCGGTCGAGTCCTCGTAACCAGCGCTGGTGCCATCGCCGAAATCCCATGCAGCCGCGCGGGGTACAGCAATCACCCTGTAGTCGATTCCGCGGTAGCTCTCGTCGACGGTGATCGGCACCGGCGTGGGCGAAAGCCAGAACCACGAGTCGAGGCCGACCAGGCCCGGTGCGCTGGGATTCGCCACCACCTTGCCTTCATGACCGGTCCATTCAGGCATGGGTGGGGGCGTCAGGGCTCCGCCGCAAGCGCTTTGCTCCGCAGAGGCGTTCTGCAGCCTGTCCACAGCGACCACGTGAACGCATGCGGTGTCGCGCGATGTCATGCCCGCCTGCTCAAGCGTTCGAGGCACGCTGGTCGACCCCAGCTGCAGCTGAATCGGCGATCGGTCGAGCGTGAGCCACGACAGATAGCGGACCATGCCCGATTCAAAGAAATCCTTGCCCGCCCCATCGCCCTGATCGCTTACCGGGTCCCATGTGAAACTGACCGAGTTCGGTGTGATGTCGGCCACGCGCGGCTTCGGCGCATACGGCGGAACCGAGTCGACATAGATGTCCACGACCGGGTAGCCGTACTGGTCGGCCATGTATGGCGGCGGCGAATCGTTGCCGTACGAGCCGAGCCCGCACTGGCCGCCGAAAGTCCAGTTGTAGTAGGCGATGTACTCCTTCGCGTGGCCGTGAACCGTCCAGCCCTTGTTCGCGAAGTTCCAGTGGTAGTGGCTCGGATAGTTCTCGTGAAGGAGCTTGACCCATCCCGACGCATCGCCCGGCGAGCCCCGGAAGTCGCCGTAGAAATAGCCGTACCAATCGTCGTACCCAGGGTTGGGATGGAACCCGTAGAAGGTGTCACGCTCGGGGTTGGTCCCCACCAGAGGATCGTTGGTGACGACGGTGGACACCCACATGTCTGAGAAGTTTGTGCACCACCCTGGCGGGTCTCCATAGCCAGGACTGCCCCACCCGGACGTGGCCGAGGCACGCGCCGGGCACAGGCCTAGCAACAACCCGACGATTCCAGCCGCCATTCGTCGCATGCGCTGCAAGCTACGCACCCTTCGAGCGGTCTGGAACCCAGCCTGTTAACAGCTCCAGGGGTGCGGGTGCGGGCCGCCACTGATCGGGCGGCAGGTCGTGCTGTTCGACCACCCGCCAGCCGGCGTCCGAATGCTGCAGTCGGGCCCACCACTGCCGAACGGTTGAGGCCCAGGCGGGGTTTGGCTGATCCGATGTGACAAGCCGGCGCTGGGCGGCGACCTGGAGGACAGCCTCATCTGCTCGCGAGTCCCAGAGCACGAGCACCCGAGCCGTGCTGCGTTCGTCCTGGCGTGCAAGTCGCAGGTCCATGGTTGCGGCCTGTGCCTCGAGCATCTGCAGAGCGCGCCCGCTGAAGACGTCCGCCAGCCTGGCGACCGGGGCGCCGTCGAGGACCGACCGTTTGACGTCGTCCGCTTTCAACATGAGCTGCTCGGCGTCGCTCCTGCTCAAAGTGGGCGCCGGGACGCTGACGGTCCCGACTCTGCCGGGCGCGCACGCGCAGACGGCCACAGCCACGCCCACCAGCAGGACCCGCCTCACCGCTCGAGCCTCCGATAGCGGGCGACGATCGCCTGCCCAAGGCCGAGGCAGGCCCGCCCGAAGCGCTCACATGTCAGGCTGGGCGGCACTCCGCGCCCGAACGCGGCGAGCTCCGGCTTGCCCACCGCCGGAAACCGGAGAACCCTGGGCGTATCAGGTCCGATCCAGCGATCGAGTGCCGGACCACCTGCGCCGTGGACTGCAACGAAGCAGCGCTCGCTCTCGTAGGACGACGTGATACGCGATGCGCAGCTGAGCGACGCCGGGTCGCATTCCGCCGCCACCACGACGGCCGGCGGCACCGACGCCGCCTGATCGAGATCGCCCGCACCGACTGCAAACCCGTCGTGCCATTCGCGCACGCTCAAGCCTGCGCGCGCGCCGGCGGACGCGAACAGGGCGGCGAGCGAAGACCGAAGGCGCCACGCCCACGCAGGCGCGTCAGCGCCGGCCACCGTCACACGAAGCGGTTCTCTGGCGTGGAAGACCGGGAGCAGGGGCGGCAGCCATCGCGGCCGGCTCGCCGGCGGGATGGCCGACGCGTATGCCGGCGGCGGCTCGAGTGTGGGTGGCACGAGCTCGAGCTCGGGCGGCCCGCGCCTGAGATCGCCGAAGTCGAAGCTGAACCTCACGCCTGGATCGCTGATGGCCAGCGAAGGCTAGCCATGGCCTCCTTGGTGCGCAGCCCCGCCGGTTAAGGACCGTTACTTGACGAGATGCGACGTCTTGTCTAGTATCGTCGCGAATGGCGACACGGACCAGGGAACGCATCCTCAGAAGGGCTCGTGGAGTCCTCGCTACGGGAGAGAAGGGGACAGTGGCCCAGTTCGCCGAGGCGGCGGGTGTGTCGCGAACCAGCTTCTACAGAGCTTTCGAGTCTCGGGGTGCGCTCCTGGAAGCCCTCGCGGTGCAGCCCGAGCCGGGTGCTCGGGATCGCATCCTGGAGGCGGCGCTGGTCATGGTCGGCGCCCACGGCCTCAGCGCGCTATCCATGGACGAGCTGGCGCTGAAGGCCGGAGTCTCCCGCGCCACTCTCTACCGGCTGTTTCCGGGCAAGCCAGTTCTTTTCACCAGCCTCATCAGGGCTTACTCCCCCCTGGAACCGATGAGTCGCCTCGTGAATGCGATGAAAGATGAGCCGCCGGAGGTGGTGATGCCCGAGATCGCGCGCACCGTCTACCGCACCGTGTACGGGTCCGGTGAGACCAGGCTGGGCATGCTGCGAGCAGTCTTGTTCGAGGTCAGCTCGCTCTCGCCCGACGCCGAAGAGGCCGCTCCGGAGGCGATGCGCACCATTCTTGGGTCGATCGGCGCCTACGTGATTGCGCAGATGACGTCAGGAAGGCTTCGGCCCATGTCACCCCTGCTGGCGCTGCAGTCGTTCATCGGTCCGATCTTCTTCCACGTGCTGACGCGGCCGCTCGTGGAGCGCGTTCTGGGAATCGACATTGACGGAGAGCAGGCGGTGACCGAGCTGGCCGAGGGCTGGTTGCGGTCAATGGACACGGATGAAAAGGAGAACCGATGAGCGAGGCCTTTGCCGTTGACGTCGACAACGTCGTCAAGTCGTTCGGACCGCAGCGCGCGCTTGACGGTGTGACCCTGCGGGTCAGGCAGGGTGAGATCTACGGCCTGCTCGGCCCCAACGGATCGGGCAAGACCACACTCATCCGCGCCATCGTCGGGTTGGTCGCCCCGGACTCCGGGACGGTCACAGTCCTGGGACGCCGGATGCCCGAGCTCGACATCCTGAGCAGCGTCGGCTACATGACCCAGCAGGCAGCCCTCTACGCCGACCTGTCGGTCGAGGAGAACTTGCGCTTCTTCGCCGCGATCAGCGGCGCCGACGGCAACGTGACCGAGGCCTTGAAGACCGTCGACCTCGAGCCGAGACGCAAGTCGGTCGTCGCCACGCTCAGCGGTGGCATGCGGCAGCGATGCTCCCTTGCATGCGCGCTGGTGCATCGCCCACGACTCCTCCTTCTCGACGAGCCCACAGTGGGGGTCGACCCCCAACTGAGGGTCCAGTTCTGGGACCACTTCCGGGAGATGGCCGCAGCCGGCACCACCATCGTGGTCTCCAGCCACGTGATGGATGAAGCCGAGCGGTGCCAGCGTCTCGGCCTCATCCGGTTCGGGAAGCTCCTTGCCGAGGGTTCCCCCGACGAAGTGCGGTCCACAGCGGGCACGCATAGCCTCGAGGAAGCCTTCCTCAAGCTATCGGGGAGGGAATCGGAATGAGCGCTCACCGCATCGCCGCGATCACCGGACGGCTGCTGCACCAGTTCCGGCGCGACCGCCGGACGCTTGCACTGCTGTTCGTCGCCCCGGTCGTGATCCTCAGCCTGCTCGGTTATCTGATCCGCGGCTCGGCTTCGGCGCCCACTGTCGGAATAGCCAACCAGGACCAGGGGCCACTCGGCGCGACAGTCGCGAGCTCGCTGGCGCATTCGAGCAAGGTCCACGCAACGGCGATCACTGCGTCCGATGGCGACGCCAGGCTCAAGGACGGATCGCTTGTCGCGTACATCGTGTTTCCGCCGGACTTCAGTCAGCGCGCACAGCAGGGCACCATCGCGCCGGAGATTCATCTGGAGGGCACGCAGCCTGGAAACCAGGCCCCTGTCTTGCAGGCTCTCCAAGATGCGCTCGCCTCGCTGGCCGCGGCCTCGCCGGCTGCGGTCCGCTTCCAGCCACGGCTGTTCTACCTCTACGGCGGGCCGAATCTCGATGAGCTCGACTACTTTGGAGCCGCATTCATCGGTTTGATCTTGTTCTTCCTGGTGTTCGTCATCACGATCGTCTCGTTCTTGCGCGAGCGGTCGCAGGGCACGCTAGAGAGATTGATGGCCAGTCCTCTCAGGCGAGGCGAGATCGTCGTCGGCTACATGCTCGGCTTCACCGCCCTCGCGCTCGTCCAGGCCGTGGAGGTGCTCCTTTTCTCGCTGTATGCCCTCAGGGTCCACAACCAGGGCAATGTGGTGTTGATCTTCGGCCTGGAGGCGCTGATGGCGATCAGCGCGGTGAATCTCGGCATCTTCCTGAGCATGTTCGCGCGAACGGAGTTCCAGGCGGTGCAGTTCATCCCCCTGGTGATCGTGCCCCAGGTTTTGCTGTCCGGCATCCTCTTCCCCGTCTCCAGCGAACCGTCGCCGCTGCAGTACCTCTCGAACGTGCTGCCGCTGACGTACGCGGTGAACGGCCTGCGCGACGTGATGCTCAAAGGCGCCGATCTGACCTGGCCGTCACTTCAACTGGACATCGGCGTGGTGGCCGGCTTCTGCGTGCTGGTCATCGTGGCGGGCATCGGCACCCTGCGACGCCGGGTCGCCTGACGGTTCCGTAAGCTGCAGCCATGCTGCTCGTCTGCTCGCACCGCTGTGGCGGCCGGCTCTTCCGCGCCCTGTTCGCGGAGGTCGAGCTGGATTCTGGCGGCGCGTACCAGGACCATCGGATCGCCCAGCCCGGTTACATCTGCCTCAACTGCGGATCGCCTGCGCTTGACTTGAGCGAGGTCCCGGCGGACATGGACGCTGAGGCGCATGAGGATGCGGCGCCGGCCGGTGCGGACATCCTCTGCCCTGTGTGCGAGACCCTCGTCCAGGTCGACGCCGGCATGGAGTGTCCGAACTGCGGGGCGCCGCTCGAGGTCGCCTGACGTTGAGGAACGTCCTCGGTCGAGGCCACGGCCTGACCGAGCTGCCGGCGCAATTCCAGCGCACCCCGAGCCTAGACCAGCGACGCGCTCCCCACCAGGATGCCGAGCATCCACCTCGCCGCGACGGCGTCGCGCTCGCGGATCGCGCGCCTGAGTGCTCTCACGGCACGCGGCGTGTCGAGGTCGTCGGCAAGCGCGGCGCCGATCTCCTTGACCAGCGCCCTCCCCGCCTCCTTGGGCGCGCGAACCGCTGGGCCCGCCCCCACCACCACCACGGTCGGTTGCTCGCCCGCCCCCCGAGCTTCCGCCGCCAGCAAGGCGCGCACGCGCTCGACCAGCCGGGCGGCCCGCGCCAGTCCCGACCAGCTGAAATCCCAGTCTCGCCCATAACGATGCGAAACCAGGTAGAGCCGCACCGCGGCCGCGGGCGCTCGCTGCAGTGCCTGGCTCACGTGCACCAGGTTGCCCAGCGACTTGCTCATCTTCCGGCCCTCGTACCGGACCATCCCAGTGTGGACCCAGGCTCGGGCGAACGGAACCTTGCCTGTTAAGGACTCGGACTGGGCCCGTTCCGCCTCGTGGTGGCTGAAGGCCAGGTCGCGCCCGCCCCCATGGACGTCGATATGCTCCCCCAGATAGTGCATCGCCATCGCCGAGCACTCGATGTGCCACCCCGGCCTGCCCGGCCCGAACGCGGACGGCCACGCCGGCTCATCGGGCGCCGAACCGCGCCACAACGGGAAATCGAGCGCATCCCGTTTCGCGCCAGGACCGACAGTGCCCAGCAACCCCTCGTCGCGCAGCTTGTGCAGCATCGACTGGCGCGAGCGGTGCGATAGCCCTCCAAAGCGCCGGTAACGGCTGACATCGAAATACAAC
>JBGOTG010000033.1:0-16257 GCA_041476405.1 Candidatus Dormibacteraceae bacterium
GCGGCCGCCTCGGGCAAGAGGGTCCAGGCGCTGGGCGGAGCCAAGAACCACATAGTCGTGATGCCTGACGCGGATCCCGAGATCACAGTGCCCGCCATCCTCAACTCGGCCTTCGGCAACGCCGGCGAGCGATGCCTCGCGGGCTCGGTCGCGGTCGCCGTAGGGCGCGCGGCCGAGGGATTCCTTGGCCCGCTGGCGGACGCGGCGGCGAAGATGGTGGTCGGCCCCGGCGACCAGGCCGGCGTGCAGGTCGGGCCGCTCATCCGCGCCGAGCACCGTGACCGCGTGGCCGGCTTCGTCGACAGCGGCGTGTCGGAAGGGGCCGAGCTGCTGGTCGACGGGCGTCCGGAGATGTCGCGGCCCGGATTCTTCCTCGGCCCGACGATCCTCGACCGCGTCACCGCCGACATGGCGGTGGGACGCGAGGAGATCTTCGGCCCCGTGCTCTCCATCGCGCGTGTGGCGACGCTCGACGAAGCGATCGCCCAGGCGAACCGCATGGCGTTGGGCAACATGGCCACGATCTTCACGCAGTCAGGCAAGGCGGCCCGGGAGTTCAGGGAGCGGGTGGAGGCCGGCATGACCGGCATCAACGTGCCCATCGCGCAGCCGTTCGCCTTCTTCCCGTTCAGCGGTTGGAAGGGCTCCTTCTACGGAGACCTCTACGTGCACGGCACGGACGGCATCGAGTTCTACACGCGCAAGAAGGTCGTGGTGACGCGCTGGTAGCTAGACGAACAGTGGCTCTGGTTTAGACCGCTCGACCAGCTCACTCATCTCCGAGTCGGACGGCCTTTTCTCGAAGCGTGCGGCGGCATCGAGCACCAGCGGGAGCAGGTCGACGTCGCCGACGGTGTTCAGAAACACGCCGGGCCGCCCCAGCACCCACCACACGGAGAGGTCGATATCGGCCTGCTTCTCCAGCGGCTCGTACCACGTGGTGCGCGTCCGCGCGCGGCCGAGCCAGGGCCTCAGCGCGATCGACTTGATCGTCTGCACCGCGGCGCCGCGTGCCTGGCAGGTGGCGGCCAGCGCGTCGAAGTTCTCTCGGTAGTAGGGCGACCGCATCGTCACGAAGTTGTAGGGCAGCAGCACGGAGTCGAAGTCGAACCGCTCCAGGCTCCGGCGATGGTTGGCCGCGATCTGAGACCCGTGGCCGGTGACCCCGATCCAGCGCACGAGACCCTGCTCGCGGGCCTCGACCGCGGCCTCGATGGCGCCGCCGGGGCTGAGCGCCGTGTCCCACTCGATGGGGTCGGCGAGATTGTGCAGCTGCCAGAGGTCGACGTGGTCGACCCCGAGCCTGTCGAGCGAGCGGTGCAGCTCCTGACGCGCGCCCTTCGCGTCCCGCGCGCCGGTCTTGGTCGCCAGGAAGAAGCGTCCAGGCTCGTGCTGAAGCCATGGCTTGACGCGCAGCTCCGCGTCGCCATAGGAGGCGGCCACGTCGATGTGGTTGATCCCATGCCGGAGGAGAACCTCCAGGGTTCGATCGGCCGCGTCCTGGGTGACCGACGAGAGCGCTGCCGCGCCGAATATGACCCGAGTGCTCAGATGCTTGGTTCGCCCGAAGGCTTCGAGAGCGATCGCCATCCATCAAAAGTCTAGGCGGCGACGGAGCCTCCTTCCGGTCGGACCGGCGAGACAGAAGAAATTTCGAAGCCTAGAATCCGCCAGTGCCCCGGCGAGCCCTCCTCTTGGCCCTCTACCTCCTGGCTGTCGCCTGCCCTGACGGGGCGGTGGCGGCTAACACACCTGCGGTGGGACCGCAGCAGCAGGCGGCCGCCCCCACAGCCGTGCCGCCGCCGGCGGCCACTGTCAAGATGGCACTCGCCGCCGACCCGTCTCCGAGCCGTCTGCTCATCCCACGGATCGGCGTCAACGCCACGATCGAATCGCGAGGCCTTGACGCCTACCGGAACATGCTGACTCCGCGCGACTTCCACGACGTGGCCTGGTACAACCTCGGGCCGGCGCCAGGGAAGCCTGGCAACGCGCTGATGAACGGCCACGTCGACTGGTGGACGGGCTCGGCGGTGTTCACCCGCCTCAGCGAGCTCAGGCCCGGTGACAGGGTGATCGTGGTGCGGGGCGATGGCACACGCGTGACCTTCAAGGTGACCGGCAGCGCCACCGTCGAGGCAGGCGCCCGGGTGGCTTCGTTGTTCGCCCCGAGCAAGTCGGCCAGGCTGACGCTGATCACCTGCGCCGGGGTCTGGGACCCGCGGACCCTCTCCAACACCGAACGCCTACTCGTGAGCGCGGTCCTTGCGTAGCCTCACCAGGGTGCGTGGCGTCCTCGGCGCGGCCAGCGCAGCCCTGGCGCTGCTCGGCGCGTTCGCGCTGCCGGCAGCGGCCGCGGGAAGCGCCAACCTGTGGCCGAACGGCGCAGCGGGCAACCGCGCGAACACCGAGTGGCGCACAGGCTCCTACGGCAGTGGCGCCCTGACGCGGAGGACCCTCGTCAAGGCTTACATGACCGCCGGCGAGGTCCTGATGCTCGGGTCCAGCGCGATCGGGCAGGGCTCGAGCGAGATCCGCGTGTACAACCCTGGCCTGATCACCGGGCCGATCGGTACCGAGACGATACCCGCGCTCGCAAGCTTCAGCTGCAACACGCAGCGCCTGACGGCCGGCGCGCCCGCGTTCCAGGGCATGATCCGCAGCCGGGCAGAAGAGCTGGCCGGCCCCGACACGATCCCGACCGGGGGCGTCGCCGGCGGTTACGTGCCCTGCCATTACGCGGCGCCCGTCGATGGTGTGTACAGCATCGCGTTCATCGGCCCCCTGGGCACCGCGTCCAACGCGGACGCCGTCGTGGCCGGTGACATAGCCCTGGCGGCCGCAGGGAACTTCGACGGGACCCAGTCGACCTCGGTGGCGGCATGGGATGCGACGGTTCGTGCCAACCTCAGCTCGACTGCAAACATCACGGGCAGGGTCTTCTCGTACTACCTCGCCCTCTTCACCAGCGACAACGGGCGGCCCGTCTTTCCGACCATCTACGCCGTCACGACGGACGGCTACGAATACCAGATCGACCTTCGGGGAATGGATCCGAACGGCTGGCTCGTCTACGGCAACCAGATCGGTTTCCTGGACTCAGACGGCACGACCCCTCTGTATCACGACGCTGTCGCTGCACCAGGGGGCAGCCCGGGCCAGCTGACCAGCATCCAGGGCGGGGTGAGATTCGCGCGGCCGAGCTTCCCACTGTTCTTCGAGCTGCCCGCCCCCGAAACGATCGCCGCACTGGGCATCCCTGCAACTCCGATCGCCCCGACGATGAGCACCGCCACCTACTCGGGCAACGTGGGCGGGAACACGAGCACGGTGAACTCAGGCGGCACTTTCACCTTCACGACGAACGTTCCCGGCGTCTACGACATCGTGATCAGCAGGGACGGGGTCAACTTCGATCCGACGCTTCCCACCAACCGATCCCTCCGAGGGGTCCGGGGCTCCGGCACCAGCACTGTCAGCTGGAACGGGCGCGACAACTCCAACAACCCCTTCCCGGTCGGGTCGTATTCGGCCAATGTCGCCATCCACGGCGGCGAGTACCACTTCCCGATGATCGACGTGGAAAACGACACACAGGGCGGCCCGATCCTCACCATGCTCAACCCGCCCGGCGGCGTATGCCCAACGTTGACCGGCGGCTGCAACGCCGCCTTCTACGACGACCGCGCCTACAAGACGGTGAGCGGCATCGTTGTCAACTCCGGCAACACTGTCGGCAACGTGCTGTGCGGCGGCGCCCCGCCGGCGACCGCCTTCGCCAACACGCTCAGCGGATTCGACTCAACGACGACCCAGCGAAGATTTGGCGCTGCCAGCGGCGGCAACGCGAATGTGCCCTGCACCGGCAGCTTCGGTGACTCCAAGGGCCTGGACATCTGGACATACGACCAGAGCAATACTGTCGTCGCACCTCTGGTCATCGTTGCTTCCGCGGACATCCGGGTGACGAAGTCGGTGAGCGACTCGACGCCGGCGGTCGGCGGCCGAGTCACCTTCACGATCACAGCCAAAAACCTGGGACCAAGCGACGCGACAGGCGTCCAGGTGCGAGACGTCGTGCCCCCCGGCCTCACGTTCGTGTCGGCCGCCCCGAGCCGGGGCACCTACAGCTCGATCACCGGGATCTGGAACATCGGCGCGCTCGCCAACGGCGCCGCGGCGACGCTCCGCATGACGGTGACTGTGAACACCACGACCAGGGTCAAGAACACGGCGACCTCAATCGCAAGCAGTCCGGTCGACATCGATCCAGGCAACAACTCGGCGTCCGCGAGCGTTACCGGCAGCACCACCCCCGGGCTGCCCAACACCGGAGTGCCGCCGGCCGCGAGCTGGTGGCCCGGCATGCTCGCGCTGGCCATCCTCATGGTCCTCGCGGCCACGGCGCCGCGCCGCCGCTCGACCGGCCGGTAGCCAGTCAGGCGGGTTTCTGCACGACAGGGGCGCGGCGCCCCGCCGCTCTGAGGCCGGGCACTGCGGCGAGCGCGAACCCCACCCCGACGATGCCGGCCACGAAGAACGGCACTCCCAAACCCATCGAGAAAAGCGTCCCGCCGATCAGGGAGCCGATTGCCATCGAGCCGCTCATCGCCGTCCCGGCCACTCCCTGCGCCTCGCCGCGCCGGTCCGGCACAGCCTCCATCAGGAAGGAGTTCATCGAGGGCTCGGTGAACGCCCACAGCGCGCCCTCGATGATCCCCACGCCGATGACGACGGGGATGTACGCGAGGAACGGGTACACGAGCGCCATCAACGAACCTATGGCCACCGAGCCGAAGGCCAACCAGCGCCTGTCCCATCGGTCCGAGGCCCAGCCCGCAAACGGGGTCGCCGCGACCAGCGGAAGCGCAAAGAGCGTGAACGACAGCCCGATGAGGAAGTCGCTGGCGCCGAGCTGGCGCATGTAGAGGCTCCAGATCACGTCGTAGATCCCGATCAGCAGGCCGAGCCCGATGGTCATGGTGACCACCGCGCGCAGCGCCACCCCGACGCGCGTGGATCGCACGAAGACGCTGGCCATGCTGGTCTCCGCGCGCGGGCGCCTGACCGATTGCGGGAGCGTGAGGGCAGCAACCAGTGCCGCGCCGGCAAGGGCGGCCCCGGTCACCGCGAACACCGTCCAGCGCCCGAACACCGCCAGGATCCCGCCGATGGCCGGCCCCACGATGATCCCTGACTGCCTGGCCGCCGAAACCCATCCGTAGGCGCGACCGAGCTCACCTTCGGGGACGACGTCGGCGACCAGCGCGACCTCGGCGGGGGCTGCCGCCGCGAAGCCGAGCCCCTGCAGGAACCGCACGGCCACGAGCCACTCGACCGAGAGTGGGAGCAGGAACATCAGCGAAGCGGCCGCCGCTACAAAGAGGCCGATGACCATCATCTCCCGACGGCCGATGCGCTCCGCCAGCCAGCCGGCGGGCCACTGGCCGACGGCCTGCGCGGCCAGGGCCGCGCCAACGATCACCCCGACGAGCGAGTACGAAGCGCCCCGCTCGCGCAGGAACAGGGGCAGGATCGGCAGCAGCGACCCGATGCCCGTGCCCGAGACGAAGACGGCGGCGATGATGCCGTACAGCGCTCGGCGGGGTGGGCCAGGCATGCGGCTAGGGTAAAGGCTCGGCTTGGAGGCAAGGCTCAAGAGCCGGTCCCTGCCTTCCGACGATAATGGCCCGATGACACGCGACCGGGCAGACCTGGTCGTCATCGGAGCCGGGACGGTGGGCGGCTGGGCCTCTTACTTCGCCAGGGTGCAGGGCGCCGAACGCGTGATCGTCATCGAACGCGGCCGCGCCGGCGAAGGGGCGAGCAGCCGCGCTGCCGGCATGGTCAGGGCGCAGGGGGGTACGCCGACCACACTCGCTCTCGGCCGGTGGAGCATCGACTTCTACCACGGGCAGCAGGATCGCCTCGGCACCGACTCCGGCTTCCGGGAGCTGGGCTACCTGATCTTCGCCCAGACCGCGGACGAGGTGCGGGTGGGCCGCGAACGTGTCGCTATGCAGCGTGCTGCCGGAGTCGATGTCCGCTGGGTGGACCCTGACGAGGCGGTCGGGCTTGATCCGTGCCTGGCGACCGGCAGCTTCGTGGGGGCGAGCTACCTGGCCACCGACGGCTGCATCGACCCGCCCCGCAACGTGCGCGCGTACTCGCTGGCCATGCGGCAGGCCGGCGTGGAGCTGCGAGAGCGCACCGCGTTCACAGGCCTGCGGACAGGTCCGGGTGGGCGCCTCGCCGGTGTGGAGACCTCGGCAGGCCCGATCGACGCCCCTCGGGTGCTCCTCACGGGCGGACCCTCATTGCGCGAGGTGGGGCGCGCGGCAGGAGTCGAGATCCCCGCCGGCGCCGTCAGGCACCAGGTCGCGGTGACCGAGCCACATCCCGACTTCGACGTCGAGCGCAAGGCGATGGGCTTCGACCTGTCCGCCGGCCTCTACTGGCGCCTCGAGGAGGGCGGGCTGCTCTTCGGCATGAGCAACCCCGATGAGCCCCCCGGGACCGCGCGCGAGATCGACTGGCCCTACATGGAGGCCATGCGGCTGCGCCTGGCGAAATACCTGCCGGTCACCGCCGGCCTCTCGCTGCGCAAGGCCTGGGCGGCGACGATCGACTACACGCCAGACCATCAGCCGATCCTCGGTCCTGCAATCACCGTGAACGGTGATCGCATCGACGGTGTGACCATCGCCTCGGCCGGCGGCCACGGCATGATGTGGGGGCCGGCCGTCGCCAAGATCGCCGCCGACCTCGCCCTGGAGGGCCGGACGGCGGTGGCCGATGTCGGCGACCTGGGCCTCGACAGGTTCGACGACCAGGGGCGAAGCCGCATCCCCACCGACCCGATCGCGCTGCCGTTCCCAGTCGCCATGGGCCATGAGGCCACTCAAACGAGCCACACCCAAACTTCAGCCGGAGGGCGGAGACAAGCATGAGCACATCCGTGCAGGAAACGACCGAGCGGGTTGCCAGGCTGATCGCGAGCGAGGAAACCAAGTTCCGCGCGGCGCGGCGGCGTTCGGATCAGGCGTGGAACGACGCGAAGGAGTTCATCTCCAAGGGGGTGCCCTCGTCGTTCCAGGACGCTCCTCCGCAGCCGATCTTCGTTCAGCGCGGCCAGGGGAGTCGCGTGTGGGACATCGACGGCAACGAGTACGTGGACTTTCACAACGGGTTCGGCGTCATGGTCGTCGGCCACGCTCACCCCCTGATCGTCGAGGCAGTATCCGAACGCGTGCGCATGGGCACCCACTTCGCCCAGCCCGTCGAAGACGCGCTGGTCGTGGCGAAGGAGCTCGCCGCCCGGTTCAAGCAGCCGCAGTGGCGTTTCAACAACAGCGGCACCGAGGCCACCATGGATGCGGTCCACCTCGCCCGCGGCTTCACCGGCCGTGACCGGATCGTCAAGATCGAGGCGACGTACCACGGCCATCACGACTCCTTGATGGTTTCCGTGGAGCCGAAGCCTGACGTGATGGGACCGGCGGACGCTCCCGCATCGGTGCCCTATTACGGAGGGGTTCCGAAAGCGATCACCGACCTGACGTCGGTGGTCGCCTTCAACGACGCGCCCCAGCTCGAACGGCTCTTTGCGCGGCACCCAGGCGAGATTGCGGCGGTCATCGTCGAACCCGTGATGATGAACCTCGGCATCGTCATGCCCGACGATGGCTACCTCGCGCAGGTCAAGGAGATCGCGCACCGAAACGGCGCGCTGCTCATCTTCGACGAGGTCAAGACGGGCTGCACGATCGCGCCTGGCGGCGCGACCGAGAGGCTCGGCGTGACGCCGGACCTGATCACGCTGGCGAAGGCGATCGGCGGCGGATTGCCGGTCGGGGCGATCGGCGGACGCGCAGACGTCATGGCCATGATCGACGAGGACCGCGTGGCCCAGTTCGGGACCTTCAACGGCAACCCGCTCACGATGGCGGCTTCGCGGGCCACGTTGACACGAATCCTGACGCCTGCCGCATATGCGCATTTCGACGCGCTGGGCGAGGCGCTCGCGGGCGGCCTCAGGGAGGTCATCGGCGAGTATGACCTGCCCTTCCACGTCATGGCCATGGGCGCGAGGGGAGGCGTGACCTATCGCAAGGAGAGGGTTCGCAACTACCGCGACTACCTCACCATCGACAAGTCGTGGGCGTACGTCTCCTGGCTCTACCAATGCAATCGGGGCGTGCTGATGGCCCCATTTGCCGAGGAGAACTGGACCCTCTCCGTGCAGCATTCGGAGGAGGACGTCCAGCGTTACGTTGACAACTTCGCCGAGATGGCCCGCGACCTGAGACGGTAGTGTCCGGCCGCGACAGGCCGCAGGCGCGCGACCTCGGACCGCTTTTCGATCCGCGGTCGCTCGCCATCCTGGGCGCATCGGCGACCCCTTCGAAATGGGGGTACTGGCTGGCACGCAGTGCCCTCAAAGGCGTGAAGCGGAGGAAGGTGTTCCTGGTCAACCGGCGCGGCGAGGACATCCTCGGCCAGCACACTTACACCTCGCTTCGCGATGTGCCGCAGCCCGTCGACCTGGTGGTGATCACCATCGCGGCCGCCGGGTTCGAGCAGGCTGTCGACGACGCCCTGGCGACGGGCGCTCGGGCCATCGTTGCGATCACCGCAGGCCTCGGCGAGATGGGCCGCGACGGTCGCGCCATCGAGCGTGCCGTCACCAAGAAGGTCCGTGCGGCAGGCGCCGTGCTCGTGGGTCCGAACTGCCTCGGCGTGGCCGACACCGGAAGCAAGCTGGACCTGGCCTCGAGCGAATTCGGCGTGGGTTCGATCGGCCTCATCTCCCAGAGCGGCAACCTGGCGCTCGAGGTTGCCAACCTCGCGACCGAGGCGGGCCTGGGGTTTTCACGCTTCGTGTCGGTCGGCAATCAGGCAGACCTCGACGTGACAATGCTCATCGACGCCCTGGCGGCGCATGACCAGACCAGGGTGATCGCCGTCTACGCCGAGGATTTTCGCGACGGCCGCGACCTCGCCGAGGCTGCAACACGGGCGCGCGAAGCCGGCAAGCCCGTGATCCTCCTGACCGTGGGGTCGTCGAGGGCCGGTGCGCGCGCGGCCCAGTCTCACACAGGAGCCATGGTCAGCGCTTCGGCGGCAGTCGAGGCTGCCTGTCGTGCGAGCGGAATGCTGCGCGTCGGCTCGCCCCGTCAGATGATCGAGCTCGCGCAGGGGCTGCTGATGCCGCATGGGCTTCGCGGCCGTCGCATCGGCATCATTGGAGACGGCGGCGGCCACGTCGCCCTCGCGGCTGACATGGTGGCCGAACGAGGGCTGGCGCTGCCATTGCTCACCAATGATGTCGCCATGCGAATCGGCGCCACGCTGCCGGCGGGTGCGACGACCCGCAACCCGATTGACCTCGCAGGGGGCGGCGAGCAAGACTTCCAGAACTTCGAGCGGATCGTCCGCGAGATGGCGACCTCAGGCGAGGTTGACGCAGTCCTTCTCACCGGCTACTTCGGGGGGTACAGCCAGGAGTCGTTCGATTTTGCGCGCCGCGAGACGCAGGTCGCGGTTGGCATGGCCGACGCTGCCGAAGAGAGCGGCCGTCCGCTGGTCGTCCAGACGATGTATCCCGCGTCGCCTTCGATCAGGGCACTTCGGTCGCGCCGCGTCCCTGTTTTCTCCGACATCGAGTCCGCAGTGCACATGCTCGCGCGCCTTGTCGAACATTTCGAGCAGCCTCCATCCGGGGTGCCCGCAATCCCCATTGCCTCCGGCGCGCCGCCGGCATCGGAGCGTTACTTCGAGGCGCGAGACCTGATGGCCGCCGCCGGCATTCCTTTCGTCGAGGCCCGCCAGGTCTCAGGGCTGGCCGAGGCGCGCGCCGCCGCGACCGAGCTCGGGTACCCCGTCGTCCTGAAGGCGCTCGGCCCGTCTCGCAAGTCGGACATCGGAGGCGTCCAGCTCGGAATCGCCGGCGACGCGGAGCTGGAGGCGGCGTTCGTGGAGATGAGTTCCCGCCTCGCGCCGCCGGATGTCTCGGTGGAGCGGATGGCCGCAATCGCCGACGGTGTCGAGCTCATCATCGGCGTGCGGCGAGACCCGAGCTTCGGGCCTGTCCTCGTGATCGGTATGGGTGGCATCTACGCAGAGCTGCTGAAGGACGTTGCCGTCGCGCTCGCCCCTGTCTCGCCAGACGTCGCGGAGCAACTGGTCCGCTCCCTTCGGGGCGCACCACTGCTCCTCGGGACGCGCGGCCGCCCGGCTCTGGACGTTGCTGCGGCGGCGCGCGCCGCGGTGATGCTTGCGAAGGTGGCGGCCGACCGGCTCGACATCGCCGAGATCGAGATCAACCCGCTGCTGGTGGGCCGCGACGGGGTGCTGGCGCTCGACGCCCGAATCGTTCGAGTGGGTAGGGAGCGCGCGACTAGCTGATGTAAGGGGCGGCGCCTCGCTTGAACAGGCCCCTGGCGATGATCAGCCGCTGGATCTCGCTCGTGCCTTCCCAGATCCTGTCGACGCGTACCTCGCGGTAGTAGCGATTGATCGTGTGCTCGGTCATGAAGCCACGACCTCCGAATATCTGCAGCGCCCTGTCGGTGACCCTGCCGATCATCTCGGAAGCGAACAGCTTGGCCATCGCCGTCTTCCCGTGTGCTATGCGCGGATCGCCGGCGCGGTCGAACTCGGCTGCCGCGTAGTACGTGAGCAGCCGGGCGGCGGCGAGCTCGGTAAGCGAGTCCGCCAGCGGGAACTGCACGCCCTGGTAATCCGCGATCGGATGACCGTACGCGACCCTTTCCTGCGCCCAGGAGCGAGCGAGCTCGATCACCCGTTCGGCGGTCCCGCAGCAGCGCGCGGCGATGAAGAGACGCTCGGCCGTGAACCACGCCTTCGCACCCTCTGAGCCGCTCGCCGGCACTCGGTCCTCGTCTTCCACCCGGCAGTTCACGAATCGCATCTCCGCGTGCTTGCTGATGTAGGGGTCGTGCATGAAGTGCGGCAGCCTGTCGAAGTGCACTCCGGGGTTGTCACGGCGAACGAGGAAGAGCGTCTGTTCTTCGCCTACCCGTGCCAGGACGATGAAGAACGCCGCGGTGTCGGCGTCCGTGACGAACCACTTCTCGGCGTTGATCACCCATCCGTCGCCGTCTCGCTCCGCCCGGGCGGTGATCGCGCCGGTGTCAGAACCTGCGCCGGGCTCGGTCACCGCCCACGCCTCGCGAGCCTCGCCCCGGATGATCGGCACGATGAAGCGCTGGATCTGGTCCTCCGTCGCGATCTCGACCAGCTCGCGCGGGCCGCGATCCGCGACTGTGAAGCCGAGCCCGTTGGTCGCCTTGCCGGCCTCCTCCTCGATCGCCACCTGGCCGAGCATCGACAGGTCCTTGCCTCCGTAGCGCGACGGCATGTTGAGCATGGAGAAGCCGGCGGCTCGCGCCTTCTGTCGCAGCATCGCGACGTCGGCCCTCTCGATCTTCGCGGTCTTCGCGACCTTCTCTTCGATCGGCCGGATCTCCTGCTCGACGAAGGCGGCCGCCCGCGCTTTCAGCTCGCGGACGTCGGCGGGAAGCTCGAAGACGCCGGGCTGCGTGCGATCGGTGACCGGTCTCGTCATGTCCGCTTGTCTCCTGGCTCTCCATATCGGGAGTCGCGCCATTTCAGTGCCGACTTCAGGCCGCTCTCGGCGACGATTCGATCGAACTCTCGCTGCTCGGGTGTGTCGGCAGCGTTCAGGATCGCTGAGAGGTCGAGGTTGGCGGCGACGGCGCTGCGCAAGCCCATCGCTTCGTACGCTCTAACCAGCGCCAGCTTGGTCAGCCGAAGCACGGGCAGGGGCGTGGGTGCGATCTTTCTCACCAGCTCGTCGACGGCGGCCTCGAGCCCGGCCGCATCCACGACGCGATTGACGAGGCCGCAGCGATGCGCCTCCTCCGCCGAGATCGAGTCGCCTGTGAACAGCAGCTCGTTCGTCTTCTTCTGGCCCAGCATGAACGGCATCAGCAGGGCGACAGGGCCCGACCCGTAGCGGATCTCGGGCTCGCCGAACCGCGCGTCCGAGGTCGCGACGATCATGTCGCACGCCATGGCCAGCTCGCACGCGCCGGCCAGGCACCACCCCCGAACCGCCGCGATGGTGGGACGCGACAGCGCCCACAGCTGCATGGCCAGCTCGACGTCCACTGCGAGGACGGAGCGCCACTGGTCGGCGCCGGCGATACTGTCGCCGACCTCCTCGGAGATGTCGTAGCCCGCTGAAAATGCCCGCCCCGCGCCGGTGAGCACGACCACCTTCACCGATTCGTCGCCTTCGACCTCGCTCAGTCGCGCGCTGAGCTCGCGCACCACATCGCCGTTCATCGCGTTCAGCTTGTCGGGGCGGTTGAGGGTGATCCATGCCGCGGGCCCGCGGCGTTCGAGAAGGACGGCGCCCGATGCTGTCACCGGCCTCCTCCTTCGACGACCACGAGCGCATCCACCGCCACCGCGGTCTGATCATCGAGCACCAGCGGATTGACGTCCACTGCCTCGATCTCGGGGTGCTCGACGGCGATGCGCCCGAGCGCGACCAGGACGCGGGCGACGGCTTCCCGGGCGGCGGGCGACGCTGCGCGCGAGATCACAGCCGTGTCTGCAACCAGGCGCCGCGCTTCGTCGATCCCGATCGGCGCGATGCAGGATTGCGCGCCAGGCAGGTGCTCGACAGAGGTGCCGCCCAGCCCCACGGCCAGCACAGGGCCGTAGTCGGGGTCACGCGTCATCCCGCAGAAGACCTCCAGGGTCCCCTGAACCTGGACGGCGACCAGCACCGGACCGCCGAGCCGGGCCGCTGCGCGGCTGACCGACGCCTCTTCGGTGAGCCCGAGGATGACGCCGCCGTCGCGGCTCTTGTGCGCGGGACCCTCACGCTTGACGACGACGGGAAAGCCACGTGCGGCGGCCGCGCGCGCGGCCTCCTCGGGCGTGCCTGCCCGTCGACGGGCGCCCACCTGGATCCCGTAGCGCTCGAGCACCAGCCCAGAGTCGTACTCGGAAAGCGCCCCGGGCCGCAGCATGCCGCCGAGCTGGGTCGGCGCCGTCCCGTTCGCGGCCGGAGGACGCCTGGGCGTCCAACCGGCGACCGCGCTGAGCGCCCGCATCGCATTCCGCGAGCCGCGAAGCATTGCCACGTCTCGCTCACGAGCAAGCCGCGCAACGTTCGGGGTCGGATCGCACGGCTGGACAGAGGCGACGGCGGGAAAGATGCGGGTCCCCTCGACGGCGTCCGCCAGCGCGCGAGTGATCAGGACCGCATTCTCTGCCTCGGGCTCACCCAGGAACTGGGACTGGTCCACCTGGGCCACCAGGATGTCGACCTCTCCAGAGCCCGCCAGGAGCTGCAGCGTGCCGGGAAACACTTTCTCGACGTCGTCGATCGCCCACGCGTCGACAGGGTTCTGCGGCGCGACGTAATTGGGAAAGGCCTCGGACAGGCGTCGCGCGAGCGCCCCCGAGAGAGGCTCGAACGGAAGCCCGGCGGCCTGTGCCTGGTCGGCCAGCAGGGCGCCCTCACCGCCTGAGTTCGACACCGCCGCAAGCCTCCTGCCCAAGGGACGGCGCCGCCGGCCGAGCACCTCAAGCACCTCCACGAACTCAGGGTAATCGCCAACCTCGATCACGCCGTACCCGCGGAGCATCGCGCTGAAGGCCTGGTCGGAGCCGACCACCGCGCCGCTGTGCGCCAGCACTGCCCGCGCACCGCCTGGCGAGCGACCCACCTTCAGGCAAACGACAGGCTTTCCGGCCTCCGCGAGGAGGTCGAGCGACGAGGCGAAAGCGGTTGGACGCCGCACCGACTCGAGAAAGAGGCCCACGGCCCGCGTGCCGTTGTCTTCGGAGAAGAACCGGCAGTAGTCGGCGACGTCGGTGACCAGCTCGCCGCCCGACGAGATCACGCATCGAAAGCCGACCCGTGGACCCATCGCGAGCAGCGCTTCGCCGATCGAGCCGGACTGGACCACCGCGGAGACGTGGCCGGGAATGAAGGTCGGCGGCACTGTGCCGATCCAGAAGGATGCCGCCTCGGGCACTGCTACACCCATGCAGTTTGGCCCCACCATTGCGGCGCCCGCCTCCAGGGCGCGCCTGGCCACGCGCGCGGCGACGGCAGCACCTTCGGCCCCGGCCTCGTTGCCCATGCCCGGCACGATGAAAGCCCTCACGCCGGCGGCGAGCGCCTCGTCGAACGCCGCCTCGATCCGGCGGTGGCCGACCAGCAGGAAGGCAAGCTCGGGAGCGGATTGCATGTCGCCGATGGCGGCGAAGCGCTCGAGCGTGCGGACCGTCTCCCGGGGGTGGACCGCCACCACGTGGATCCCCTTGCCCGTCACGTTGTCCACCACCTCGGGCGCCGTCCGTTCCGACACGCCGACCAGCGCCGCCGACCTCGGGAAGATCAGCGGGCGCGGATCCGGACGTAGCTCGGCGGTATGCGTCGCCGCGGGACCCCGCTCGCCGCCGGCCTGCGCTACGACCGGAGCACCCGACCGTGCTCGGGCAGCCAGCCGATGGTCACGTGGCTACCGCGCGCGAGGCGGTCGTCGCTCCTCGCCGTGTGGACGTTGTTCTCGATGGCGACCAGCCGCAACCCTGGCGCGAGCTCGACCATGTACTGGGTCGCCGTGCCGAGGTAGACGGTCTCGACCACTGTGCCCTCCACGCTGACGTGCCCGTCCTCTTGCGGGCCGAGCCGCAGCTTTTCCGGCCTCACGCAGACGAAGACGGTCTCACCCGCAACGATCCCCGAGCCCAGCTCGGCGGGGATGAGCTGTCCGGTTTGCAGGCGCACGCCCTGGCCCTCGACCTCGCCGGACAGCAGGTTGGAGATGCCGATGAAGCCGGCCACGAATGCGTTGGCCGGCTGCTCGTAGATCTCTTCGGGGGTCCCGCACTGTTGCAGCACTCCCTCGTTCATGACCGCGATGCGGTCCGACATGGTGAGCGCCTCCTCCTGGTCGTGCGTGACATAGACAAAGGTGATGCCCACTGTGCGCTGGATCTGCTTCAGCTCGATCTGCATCTGCTTGCGGAGCTGCAGGTCCAGCGCGCCTAGCGGCTCGTCGAGGAGGAGCACCGCCGGCAGGTTGACCAGCGCGCGCGCCAGGGCGACGCGCTGCTGCTGTCCGCCGGAAAGCTGGCGCGGCATCGAAGTCGCTTTCGGCTTGAGGCGGACGAGCTCCAGCATGTCGCCGACGCGCTTGCGGATCTCCGCCTCGGGCACCTTGCGGCGCCTGGGGCCGAAGGCGACGTTGTCCCACACGCTGAGGTGCTCGAAGAGCGCGTAGCTCTGGAACACCGTGTTCACGTTGCGGTGGTAGGGCGGGGTGTTCTCGACCGAGCGGCCTTCGAGGAAGACCGAGCCCTCATCGGGCTGTTCGAAGCCGGCGATGATCCGCAGCGTCGTGGTCTTGCCGCATCCGGAAGGACCGAGCATGGAGAAGAACTCACCGCCCGCCACCTGCAGGTCGAGACCGTCGACAGCCGTGACGGTGTTGAAGCGCTTGACTACGCCCTCCAGGCGCACTGTCGGCCCCTGGTCGGTCGCGATCATTCCGCCAGGAACGCCAGCTGCTGGCGCGCGTTCTGCTGCCGGGTGAACAGTCGCAAGGCCACCAGCACGATGACGATCGTGATCACCATCATCACGGTGCCGACGGCGTTGATCTCAGGCGTCACGCCGAAGTGGATCATCGAGTAGATGCGCAGCGGCAGCGGCTGGACGCCGACGCCTGTGGTGAAGAAGCTCGTGACGAAGTCGTCGAACGACATCACGAACACCAGCATCCCGGAGGCGGCGATCGCGGGCCACAGCAGCGGCAGCGTGACCAGCCGCATCGCCTGGACGTAGTTCGCCCCGAGGTCGAGAGCCGCCTCCTCCACCTCGCGGTTCAAGGCGGCGAGACGTCCCCTGACGATGATGGTGACGTAGGCAATTGAAAAAGTGATGTGGCCGAGCATCACAGTCAGGAGCGAGAGCTCGAACCTGACCCCGAACCAGGAGAACAGGTAGACGCCAGCCTCACTGAAGACCAGCAGAAGCGCGATCCCGGTCACGATCTCTGGGCTGACCAGGTTGAGGAGCATGAGTACATCGGTCGGGCGATTCGCCCGCGAGCGTGCTCGCACGAGCCCGAAGGCGAGCAGAGTGCCGATCGCGGTCGACACGACCATAGTCACCAGCGCGATCTCAACGCTGGCCACGAGGGAACCGA
Organism: Candidatus Dormibacteraceae bacterium; assembly: GCA_041476405.1. GTDB lineage: Bacteria > Chloroflexota > Dormibacteria > Dormibacterales > Dormibacteraceae > Palsa-872. The sequence continues at coordinate 16,224 of JBGOTG010000033.1, forward strand.
GGATGCCGGAGTCCTGGAGCAGCTTTGCGTACCA
>JBGOTG010000034.1:0-16066 GCA_041476405.1 Candidatus Dormibacteraceae bacterium
TGGCGCTGACCGCGAAGGTGTGGACGGAGGGCACCACGCCGCTGCGCACGATGAACGTGCCGAACACGACAAGTAGGAAGGCGAGGATCACGAGCCCGAAATTCCACGCCCTCAGCCGGCCCCGCCGCTCCTGCACCTGCGACGAATGGAGATATGCCGTCGTCGCGAGCCATGGCATCAAGGCCACGTTCTCGACAGGATCCCAGCCCCAATAGCCGCCCCAGCCCAGGACGTGGTACGCCCACCACATACCGAGGACGAGCCCGGTGCTCTGGAGCGCCCAGGCCATGAGCGCGAACCGGCGCGTGTGCGCGATCCAGGCGGCGTCCGACCTCCCCGCCAGGAGCGCCGCCGCCGCGAAGCTGAACGGGATGGCGAACGAGGCGAACCCGGCGAGCACCACCGGCGGATGGATCAGCATTCCGCCATCGCGTAGCACCGGGTTGAGACCAAGGCCGTCGGGCGGCGTGATCGCCAGGAGGTCGAAAGGGCTCGCGATGAGCACCAACACCACCAGCAGGAAGCTCAGGATCGCGGCCATCACCCCGGCCGCGTACGCGGCCAGCCGCGCCCCCAGCGAGGCGCTGGCGACCAGCGAGGCGCTGCCGAGGAGCCCGAGCACCAGGGCCCAGTAGAGGAGCGAGCCCTCCTGGCCGCTGTAGAAACCAGAGGCGACAAGCGCCACGGGGGTCGACAGGTCGCTGTGCTCGGTGACGTAGGCGAGAGCGAAGTCGTGCGTGAGCAGCGCGACCTCGAGCAGCACCGCCGCCAGCAGGACCATCGCTGCGCTTGCGTAAAACGCGCGCCTGCCAACCTGCACCAGCGCCGGGTTTTCGCCCCACCCCGCCCAGAAGGAGAGCAGCGCGGAGAACCCGCCCATAACGAGGGCTGCCAGGAGAGCGCCGGAACCCAGGTAGCCGAGGATCACGAGGTGTAAGGGGTGGTCGAAAAACGCGACGGGCACTTCGCGAGGACGTTGCGCGCGTGGAAGATGCCGTCTTCGCCAAGCCGTCCTTCGGCGACCACCGTGATCCCCGGCTGGAAGATGTCGGGCAGCGTGCCGTGGAACTCGACCGGTATCGAGGCAGTCCCGTCCTGTTCGGTGAACTGGACCTGCAGCCCGCCATCGCTTCGCTGGACGTCGTTCTGGACCACACCAGCCACGCGCACGTCACCGCTGGTCGGCTGCGAGCGGAGCTCGGACACTGTGAGGTAGTACTCCGACGAACCTCCTGACGCCGAGTACACGAGGTACCCGACGCAGGCGGCGACCACCGCGCCCAGCACGGCCCATTTCAAGCCGGGGATCATGCGATCAGCCCCAGGTAGTGGTCGATCGTCTGCGGGTCGAGGGGGCCGGCGAACGACGCCACGACCACTCCATGCGCGTCGATGAAGAATGTCACTGGCGGCGCCGAGACGCCGTAGGCCTGGTAATCGCCGTCGACGATCTGGCCGACGGGATAGGCGTGTGGATGTCGCTGCTCGAAGGCGCGGACCGCGCCGGCCGTGTCCTGCATGTCCGCCCCGACGAAAGCAATCCCGGGATGCGAGGCGGCAGCGCCGGATAGGACTGGCAGGTCCTCGGCGCAGCTGACGCACCAGGAAGCCCAGAAGTCGAGGACGACAGGCTTGCCCCGCAGCTCCGCAAGCCGCACCTGGCTGCCTTCGAGGGTCTGGATGGCAAGCTGCGGCGCCGTGTTGCCCACGACGTCAGGCCGCGTCAGGGCCGCGTGCTGGAGACCCCATGCGAGGGAGAGCATGAGCACCGAACCGAGCACAATCGCGCCGGCCGCGATGAGGCCGGACCTCCGATTCACGGCGCTGAGTCTAGATGCTTCAATGGGTCCAATCCTGGAAGCTTCTCACTGCACCACGGAGTTGGCCTGCGCGATGCGCGCATACAGGCGTCCGCTGGGCTTGATCCGCCGTTCCAGCGTCTTGCGATCGACGTCGATGAGGCCGAATCGCATGGCGTAGCCGCGCGCCCATTCGAAGTTGTCCATGTTCGTCCAGTGGAAGTAGCCCCGGACGTCGACGCCGTCCCCGATCGCCAGCGACACGTTGGCGAGGACATCGCGCAGGTAGCGCTGCCGCCACTCGTCGTCGTTGCTGGCAAGGCCGTTCTCGGTGATATACACCGGCTTGCCCAGCGGGCGCAGCTCGTTCAGCACTGTGCGCATCCAGCTGGGATCGGCGCTCCAGCCCATGTCGGTCACGGGCGCGCCGGGGACGTTGAAGCGCCGTATGAACTGCTCGCCTGGCCGCGTGGGATCGAACGCGCACATGACCCCCCAGTAATGGGCGATTCCGATGTAGTCGCACGGCGCCTCGACGACTCGCCGAAGCTGCCCCGGCGCCACCGGCCACCGGTCGAGGGCCAGCTGGGCGGTTTGCGCGGCCAGGCGGTCGCGCCGCTTCTCGGTCGCCGGCAGCATCAGGAACCTGTGATGCGACAGCCCCACGGGGGCCTCGGGCCACCGCCGCTTGATCGCCGCGTAGGCGAGCTCGTGAGCCCGGCGCATGTTGCTTGTCACACGGTAGACGTCGATGAAATCACCCTGGCGACCGGGTGGAAACTCGCCCAGCATCCAGCCGTTCGCCGCGTAGATGTTCGGCTCGTTGATGGTGCACCACAGCCCGATCAGGTCTCCCAACTCCTCGACCACTCGATGGACGAAGGGCATGAACGCGTGGGCCGATCCATCGGCAGTCCAGCCGCCCTTGCGCGCGAACCACAGCGGGTTGGTGAAGTGATGCAGAGTGACCATGGGCTCGATGCCCTGTTCGCGCAGCTCGCCAAGGACGTCCCGATAGTGACGGATCTGGCGCGAATCGAACTCGCCCTGGGATGGTTCGATGCGCGACCACTCGATCGACAGGCGATGGGCGTTCTGCCTCATCTCGCGGAGCAGCGCGAAGTCTTCACGATACCGGTGGTAGTGATCGCAAGCGATCGCTGATGAATCGCCGTTGGCGATCCTGCCCGGCTGCTGCTCGAACTCCCACCAATCGCAGTTGCGGTTGTCGCCTTCGACCTGGTGCGCGGCGCTCGCGGTGCCCCAGAGAAAGCCCTCTGGAAACCTCCCGTCTTCGAGAGGCCGCCCCTCCGCTGTCAAGCGACGGCGCTCGCCGGTTTGTCCACCTTGGGGGGAGGGATGTACTCCCAGGCGATCGGCTCGTCCCCATGCAGGTCGACCTGAAGGGCCCCTGACTTGTCGACGGCCTTTCGATAGAGCTCACGCTCGTTGTGCGGGCGGCCGTCGAGGAGGACCCAGGCGGCCTGGAGCGGATCGGCGTGGCTCACGACTGCCATCGTCTCGCCGGGATGCTCGACCGCGATGCGCTTCACCACCGACAGGATGCGACCCCCCAGCTGCTCGATGGCCTCGTCGCCGGGCAGCAGCCCGCGCTTTGCCTTGTGCACGAACCACAGGGGGCGCCGGACCGGGATCTGCCAGTACGGCAGTCCCTGCAGGTAGCGGCTGAACTCGGCCTCGCGCAGCTCGGGATCGGCCTCGAGGATCGCGGCAGTGGCCAGCCGCCCGTTGATCAGCTCGGCGGTCTCGAGCGCACGAGCGAGCGGACTGTGCACGATTCGCCTCAGGCCGGCCGAACGAAGCCGGTCACCCACGGCGGCGGCCTGAGCCCGGCCCAGCGCGCTGAGCTGGAAGCCGTCCAGATGGCCGTACAGCAGCCGGCGTGGGTTCTCCACGTCGGCGTGGCGGATCAGGAAGATGCGCGTTGAACCCAAATCGACTCCGATGCTACGGAAGTGGGTTGGGGGGCGCGTTAATTGCGGAAAGCACCGACCGAGGTGCGGTTGGTGCCCGCCGAGCGGCCTGCCTCCAGGGCGTGATACGCCTCCCGGAGCAGGTTCCCCGTGTACTCCCGCCTGTTCATCAAACCGGCCTCCTCTTCGGGCGGCGGGAGCACGCCGATGGTCGCCGCCCCACAGCTGACGGTGATCCGCTGCCAGTTGCCGCCGGTGGCGAAGTCATGGGATGCGATGCCGCGACGGATCTTGTCGGCGGCGAGGGTCGCGCCCTGCTCGTTGGTCTCCGGCAGGACTATCGCGAAGTGCGGAGGCCCGTCCACTTCGAGGAAGGCGACCGTGTCCGTGTCGCGGACCGCCAGGCCCAGGCGCTCCGAAATCTCACGCAGCAGACCCTCGAGCTGGATCTGACCGAGCTCCTTGTGGACGTGCTCGGCGTGGTCGAGCTCGACCACCAGCACGGACAGCGGCCGGTGGTAACGGACCGCGCGGTTGGCCTCCTGCCCGATCAGCGCGTTGATGAACTTCGAGTTCCAGATGCCGGTAACGGGGTCCACGACCCCGAACAACGGGCTCGATGAACGGTCGATCTGGCTGTGTCCGCAGCTGTGGCAGTACTGAGAACCTTCCGGCAGTTCCGTGTTGCAGTACCAGCAGCTGGACACTGGCGCAGTCTATATGAGGGCAAACCGGATCGCTTTCCGGGCGGCAGGGCGGCCGGTCGAGGCACTCTTGGGCTCAGAATCTGAGCGTGGGGGACCAACGCGAGCTGTTCGAGGCCCCGCCGGCGGCGGAACCAAGCGCCCCACTCGCCACTCGAATGCGGCCGCGCAGCTTCGACCAGCTGGTGGGGCAGCGGCGAGTCGTCGACGTCCTCCGGGAGCTGACTCGCTCCGGACACCTCCCCAGCATCGTCCTGTGGGGGCCTCCAGGGAGCGGAAAGACGACCCTTGCGGGCCTGCTAGCGAGCGAAACGAAGGCGCGCCTGGTCGCCATCTCCGCCGTCACGTCAGGCGTGGCCGACCTTCGAAAGACAGTGGCGGAAGCCAAGGTGCACCGGCGGGCGGGCCTTCGCACGATCCTCTTCATCGACGAGATCCACAGGTTCAACAAGGCGCAGCAGGACGCCGTTCTGCCGCACGTCGAGGACGGCACTGTGACGCTCATCGGCGCGACCACCGAGAACCCGTCGTTCGAGGTGATCGCACCGCTCCTGTCACGAAGTCGCGTCTTCCGCCTCGAGGCACTCGAGAGCTCCGAGCTCAAGGTGGTGGTCGAACGAGGGCTTGCCGAGATCGGAGCCCGAATCGGCGCTGACGCGCTCGCCGGGCTCCTCGAAAACGCGCGGGGCGACGCCCGCGTGGCCCTCAACGGCCTCGAAGCGGCAGCCGCGCTCGCGGGCGAGAGTGAGATAGACACCGGCCACATCGAGCGCGCGCTTCAGCAGCGCCACCTGCTCTACGACCGGGCCGGCGACCAGCACTACGACATCGTCTCGGCCTTGATCAAGAGTGTTCGGGGCAGCGACCCTGATGCGGCGGTGTACTGGCTCGCCCGAATGCTGGAGGCGGGCGAGGACCCGCTTTTCGTAGCACGCCGGCTCGTCATCTCCGCCGCGGAGGACGTCGGCCTTGCAGACCCACAGGCGCTGCAGGTCGCGATCGCCGCGCAGCAGGCTGCGCATTTCGTGGGCATGCCCGAAGCCGTCCTTCCGTTGACCGAGGCGGCGCTGTATCTCGCGCTGGCACCCAAATCCAACTCGACCCTCACCTCCTACGGCGCCGCGCGCGAGCTGATCGAGCAGACCGGCAACGAAGCGGTTCCGCTCCACCTGCGCAACGCGGCCACCGGGCTCATGCGATCGATGGGATACGGCAAGGGCTACAAGTACGCGCACGACTTCGAGGGCGGCGTCGCCGACCAGGTGCACATGCCCGAGAAGCTGAAGGGCCGCAAGGTGTACAAGCCCGGTCCGAGGGATATGAAGCCTGGAAGATAGAATTCACGGCTCATGGCCGACGCTCTCGTCATCTTCAAACCCGACGCTTCTTACCGGCTTGCCGCACGCGCCGGGCTCTGGGGCTGGCTGTCCTCGGAGCGTGGTTGGAAGGTCGAATCCCTCGCGTGGTTCCAGCCACCCGCCTCGTTGATAGAGAGCCACTACGACTTCCTGCAGGGCAGGCCGTTCTTTCCCTGGCTGGTCGACTTTATGACCGCCCTTCCGCTTGCGGTGGGCCGGGTCAGCGCTTCAGCCGAGACCCTCGAGCAGATGCGCTACGACCTGGGCGAGACCCGCATCGCCCAGTCGCGGCCTGGCTCGTTGCGCGAACGGTATGGAATCTTCGGCGGCATCAATTGCCTGCATCTGTCGGACTCGCCCGAGTCGGGCATCGCCGAGGTCGGGAAATGGGCGAAGTTCGTTCAGCTCGACAAGGTGAGCGTGAAGCTCGCCACCGACAGCGATAAGCCCGACCACACGTACAGGCTCCGCTCGCTCGCCACCCAGGTGGCGGGCGGCTTCCACGTGGAGCTCGCGTCGCGGCTCATCCGCGAGCACCTCGCCGAGGAGTCCGACATCGACGGCGGACAGCTCGAAGCGCTCTGCCGGATCACTCTGGGCGCGCTGGCTTAGGTCCTTCCGTGGCCTGGCCGGGCGGGCCGCCCGCGCCGGCGAGAATCCTCACCGGACGTGAAAACAGCTCGGAGTTGGGGACCACCACCACGTCGCCCGCCTCGTTTCGGAGAAGAGTGACTCGAAGCCTGACCTCCGATACAGTGCCCGACCCGCCCTCGAGTGAGATGACATCGCCCACCTTGATGTTGCGCTCCAGCAGGAGGTAGTAGCCGGACACGTAGTCCTTGAGGACGTCCTGGACACCGAAGCTGGTGACCACGACGGCGGCGACTATGCCGAGGATCGTGACGTTGTCGCTGCGTACCGCGATCCCGAATGCGAACAATGCCCCGACGGTGACGAGCGCGATCGTGATGACACGGCTTCCGATCGTGACAAGGCCCTCGCGGTGCCCGCGCCGGCGCAATGCCTCGGCGACCTGCTGCGCCACAAAACGGGCGGCCACGACGAAAGCGATGAAGACGACGCCCGCCAGGACGACGTACAGCAGCGGGCTTCTCGCGATGTCGCTCGGCGACATCTACTTCTCTGTCTCGGCTTCCTCGGCGGCCGGAGCCCCTTCTTCGGCTGCTTCCTCGCCCTCGCCCACGACCGCGACCTCCGCTGTCGGGACCTCCTCTTCGACCTTGAGCTCTCGGCGGTGGACGATCTTCACGACCAGCTCGTCGGGATCGACGAGGATTGTCACGCCCTTGGGCACCTTGAGGTCGGAGATCCGGAGCTCGGATTCGATCTCCTCCAGCGGCGTGAGGTCAACCTCGAAAGCCTCGGGAATGTCGGTGGGCAGGCATTCGACCTCGACCATGTGGATGGGCTGGAGGACGTCTGCGTCACCACGCTTCACAGCTGCGGACTCGCCGGTCAGGTGGACCGGCACTTCGACTTTGATCTTCTCTTCGAGGCTCACCTGGTAGAAGTCGACGTGGATCGGCCCCAGGCGGCGCGGATGGGTCTGGATCTCGCGGACCAGCACCTTCTCGGTGCGATCGCCGTCGACCACGAGGTCGAGCAGGCGCGTACGCCCGGACTTGAGGTACACCTTCTGGAACTCGAGACGATCGAGGACCAGCGGGGTGGCGTCGGTGCTGTGCCCGTAGACGACGGCGGCAAGCTTGCCCTCGCCGTGGAGCCGGCGCGAGCGCTTGCCGAGCAGTGTGCGGGTGGATGCTTTCAGTTGCATGGTTGGGCCTCGCGGTGGGGAGGCGTCGCTATGATACCGCGCAGAACGATTCGCGCGAACCCGGCCGCATGCTGAAGGAGGTCCCACCTGTGCAGAACCCGCCCCCTCCCCCGCCCGCGGGCGGCTACCCTCCCCCGCCGCCACCGCCGCCACCGCCCCAGATGGCCGGCGGATACCCGCCGGCTTACGCACCCACGCCATACGTCCGGCAGGCCTCGTACGGAGGGTTCTGGATCCGCGTCGTCGCGTACATCATCGACGCGATCATCCTCGGCATCATCGGTGCGATCTTGAGCATCCCGCTCGCGGTCAACTACGCGGACATGAACAGCGGCTCGTACCGTGCCTCCAACGGGATCGACCTGCTCCTCAGCGGCCTCTACTTCGTGGGCCTGTGGACCTATATGGGCGCCTCGCTGGGCCAGCGCATCTTCGGGATGAGAGTGGTCGACGCAGACACCGGGCAGCCGATCACCCTCGGCAAGGCGGTGATCCGGTGGCTCGGACTTCTCCTCTCGTTCTTCGTGTGCCTCATCGGCGTGATCTGGGTCGCGTTCGATTCACGCAAGCAGGGATGGATGGACAAGATCGCCGGCACAGTGGTGCTCCAGGGGTAGCGAACCGCGCGAAACGGACTAGCCGCCGCCTTTGGGGAACCTCTTGCGGAGCCAATCCACGATGTCCTGGAGCGGAGTGCCCGGCGTGAACAGCTCTGCCACGCCCTTCTTCTTCAGGGCGGCGATGTCGTCCTCCGGGATGATGCCGCCTCCGAACACGACTATGTCTGTCGCCTTCCGGCGCTTCAACTCCTGCACGACAGCCGGGAACAGGGTCATGTGCGCGCCCGAGTGGATCGACAGCCCGATCACCTGGGCGTCCTCCTGGAGCGCCGCGTCGACGACCATCTCCGGCGTCTGGCGAAGACCTGTATAGATGACCTCGAAGCCCGCGTCGCGCAGCGCTCGAGCCACCACCTTGACGCCGCGGTCGTGGCCATCGAGCCCGACCTTGGCGACCAGGATGCGAACGGGCCTCACCGCCGTCTCGACAGGCATCTAGTGTCCTGCTCCGGAGGATCGGCTGAAAGTCGCCCGATCGGCGCCCGAGCTCAAGGCGCCGACGAGCAACGGAGCGAGCATGTCGCTAGACCTGTAAGCGAGTAGCGCAGCCGGCAACGCGGAGATCGGGCGCCTAGCGGGATGAACCCGCAGGGTGCCACGGGCATCGCGCAGCGCTGCCCCTGGCATTTCGGCTGAGCCTCCGGAGCGGGACACTATATCCCTGCCTTCTCGGTGTAGATTCCGAACACTTCGATCAGGGTGTTCATGATCTCGCCCTCGGTCGCATATGCGCGGACCGACTCGAGTATGTACGGCATGAGGTTGTCAGTACCGGCGGCCGCCTTTCGAAGGGCAGCCAGCGCTTTCGAGCACCGCGCCTGATCTCGCTTGCGCCGAACCGCCTGAACGCGCGCGACCTGCTCGCCCTCGAGCTTGGGGTCGATCCGCAGGATCTCCATCGGCCCTTCGTCGTCGACTGTGAACTCGTTGACACCGACCATCAACCGCTTCTTCTGCTCCAGCTCATTCTGGTATCGGAACGCCGCATCGGCGATCTCTTTCTGGAAGAAGCTTGCCTCGATCGCGGGAATCACGCCGCCGAGCTCCTCGATGCGCTTGAAGTAGACCTCGGCCTGCCGCTCGATCTCGTCCGTGAGGGCCTCCATGAAGTAGCTGCCGCCGAGCGGGTCGATCGTGTTCGCAACACCTGTCTCATACGCGAGCAGCTGCTGTGTGCGTAGGGCAAGCCGCGCCGCCTTGTCCGTGGGGAGGGCCAGCACCTCGTCCATCGCGTTGGTGTGCAGCGACTGCGTCCCACCGAGGACCGCGGCGAGCGCCTCGATGGCGGTGCGCGCGATGTTGAGCTCCGGCTGCTGTGCGGTCAGGGAGACGCCGGCGGTCTGGGTGTGGAAGCGCAGCTTCAGGGATCGCTCGTCCTGCGCGCCGTACTTGTCGCGCATCCAGCGCGCCCAGATGCGGCGAGCGGCGCGGAACTTGGCTATCTCTTCGAAGAAATCGATGTGCGCGTCGAAGAAGAAGGACAGGCGCGACGCAAAGTCGTCGATGCGCATCCCCCGCTCCAGGCACGCATCGACGTAGGCCATGCCGTCGGCGAGCGTGAAGGCGAGCTCCTGGGCGGCCGTGGAACCGGCTTCGCGGATGTGGTAGCCGGAGATCGAGATGGTGTTCCACTTCGGCACCTCTTTGGCGCAGTACTCGATCGAGTCCACCACGAGGCGCATCGACGGGGCGGGCGGAAAGATGAACTCCTTTTGCGCGATGAACTCCTTGAGGATGTCGTTCTGCAGCGTGCCGCCGAGCTGCGACGCGGCGACCCCCTGCTTCTCGGCGACCGCGATGTACATGCAGAGCAGGATCGCGGCGGGCGAGTTGATCGTCATCGAGGTCGTGATCTCGCCAAGGGGGATCCCGTCGAACAGCGCCTCCATGTCCGCCAGCGAATCGATCGCGACCCCGCAGTGGCCGATCTCCCCGCGGCTGGTCGGGGCGTCCGAGTCCTGGCCCATCAGCGTGGGCATGTCGAAGGCCACCGACAGACCGGTCTGACCGTTCGCCAGCAGGTACTTGTAGCGCTTGTTCGTCTCTTCCGCGGTTGCGAAGCCGGAGAACTGCCGCATGGTCCACAGCCGGCCGCGATAGCCCCCCGGGTGGATGCCGCGCGTGTAGGGGAACCGCCCCGGCATCTCCTCGTCGCGCGTGGGGAGGTCGGTGGAGGTGTAGAGCGGCTTGAGCGGGACCCCGGAGATGGTCGAGGTCTCGATTCCGTCGTCACGCGACGGGCTCGATGAGAACTCCTCCTCCCACACCTCTTTGGCGTCGCGGGCTCTGACCTTCACCGATCTCATTATCGGGACTCTTGACTCAGTGTCCCCTCTGGCGCTTCCGGGGCGCACTGCCGATCCTGGCGAGGATCTCCTCCGCGGCTCGGTACGGCGTGCCGTCCTTCAGGAGAGTCTCGATCAGGCGCGAGTCCTCCCCCAGGGCCAGCCTGGCCTGCTCACCAGCAAGCTCGGCCACCACCTCCGCCGTCTCGTCCTTGAGCCTCTTTTCGGCCAGCGCCCGCGACAGGCCGCTCGACTCGAGGAAGGCGCGGTGAGCCTCGATCGCGGCCCAAAGCTCGTCGATCCCCTCCTGCCGGGCCGCGACGGTGGTCACGATCGGCGGCTTCCAGCCCTTCACGGCGCCGGCCGCCGTCCCGCGTGGGGCGCTCAGGCTCAGCATGCCGCGGAGCTCCATCACGACGCGCTGGTAACCCTCGAGGTCGGCCTTGTTGACCACGAAGATGTCGGCGATCTCGAGAATGCCCGCCTTGATCATCTGCACGCCATCGCCGAGGTTCGGTGTCAGGACGACGACTGTGGTGTCGGCCACCGCAGCCACCTCGAGCTCCGACTGGCCGACCCCAACCGTCTCCAGGATCACGTGCTCGAAACCGAATGCCCACAACAGCCTGATCGCCTCCCGCGCGGCGAGCGACAGGCCGCCCAGGTGGCCGCGGGCGCCCATGCTTCGGATGAAGACCTTGGGGTCGAGCGCGTGGCGCTGCATGCGGATCCGATCGCCCAGGATGGCTCCCCCCGTGAACGGCGAGTTGGGATCGGTGGCGATCACCGCGACGGACGTGCCCTGCTTCCGCAGCAACGTGACGAGCGCGTCCACCAGCGTCGACTTGCCGGTCCCCGGGGCGCCGGTGAATCCCACCACCTGCGCGTGGCGAGCCTCTCCGGAAAGCGGCTCCTCGAGCTCGCGCACCGCGGGGTCGCGCCGCTCGACAAGGCTGATCGCCCGGGCGAGGGCCCGGATGTCGCCGGAGCGGAACCGCTTCGCCAGCTCGTCCTTGCCCAATTCGCTCATCAGGGGAAAGCTAACGCACCAGCGCGGCAGGGGCTCCCGCCGTCGTCCTGCGGCTGGTCAGATACCGAGGAAACGCGCGGCGAAGTCGTGGCCGATCACGACGACCAGCCCGTAGGTCAGCTGGCCGCGCGCCGGGGCCGGGCTGGTCTTCGTCGCAGGCGCGATGGTGGCGCCGAAAAAGTTGGCCAACCACTTTGCCGTCAGGGGGAACTGGCCTCCCGAGTAGTCGAGGATCACCGTCTTCGATGAGGCCCTGTGACCGATGGGCTTCGCAAGCTGCAGCCCGGTCGGATCGAACATGTTGGTGACGCGGCCCTCGAGACCGGCGAAGTTGTTCGAGCCGTTGGCAAACTGGATCGGGGCCTGTTCAGCTAGAACGCTCGGATCGACGAGCAGCAGCTTCAGATACCGGTGGATCATCGAGTAGCTCTGGTCGTCAGGGCAGAGCTGTGAAACGTAAGGACCCATGCCGCAGTTGCCGAAATCGAGGAGATTCCCCGCCGCCACGCCATCCGGCGCGGTCAGCGCGGCGCGGACGATTGAGGTGTTGGGGAGGTTCTTCCCCCAGTCGTAAATGGCCTTCATGTCGGAGAACGACATGTCGGTGGTGATGTTTTTCTGGAGCGCGTTCAGGAGCTGGGGCGCCTTCTCGAAGCCGTTGACCGATGTCGTCTTCTTCTTGATCGCTTCCATGATGTCCTGCTGGCGTCGTGCACGTCCGAAGTCAGACGACTGTGCGGCCTCGATCGCATGCCTCGAGCGCGCGATCTCGAGCGCCTGCTCCCCGTTGAGGTGCTGGCAGCCGGCCTTGAAGTGGATCGGGTGGTATCCGCCGGTGTAGTCGGGGTATGTGGTGTCATCGAGGTTGGTGGTGAGGCAGACATCCACTCCACCGAGCGCGTTCACCATGTCGCGAAAAGCGATGAAGTCGACTGCGATGTACCTGTCGAAAGTGAGACCGGTGATCTTGCTGACCTCGTGCTCGGCCGCATGACCCCCGCCGTTACGCCCCGTGTATGCCTTGGCGACGCAGCAGATGACGCTCGTATAGGGAACTTCGAACGCCGCGTTGATCTTGTTGGCCCAGGTCCTGCTTGCAGGGTCCTGCAGGTTCATCCGGACCACCAGGTCTCGTGGGATTGACACGAGCATCACCCGGTTGCTCACCGGGTCGATCGACACGGCCATGATCGAGTCGGTGAGGAACGGCGCGTCGTTCTCGTAACCGCCCCGGCCCAGCAGAAGGATATTGACCCGTTGCCCGTGCTTGAGCTTGTAGGCGATGGTGCCCGGTGACGGCTCGATGGCCTGCACGACCACGCCGATCGGATTGAGGTGCTGGCCGGTGATTCCAGTCACGAAATCGTCCAGCCGCTTGTAAGTGAGCGTAGCGCCCACGAGCACCACGACCAGCAGGGCGGCAAGGATCATCGCCGGGACCGAGCGGGTCAGGCGGTAGGAGACGTAGTAGCGGGATCGCCTGGCCCTTGGCCTGGCCCTAAGCATGCGCACGGGGATTTTACCGTCCAGGCCCTTAGAAACGGAGACGAGGCCCGGAGGGTTACGCCAGGCCCCGCGCCTCCAGGCCCCGTCCAACCGACATCGGCGTCAGCTCACGGCGACGTCGACGAGCTATGCACGGCGATGAAGAGGTAAGTGATCGCCCAGCCCGCGCTGGCCAGGAATCCGACGATCCCGAGGATCAGGCCCGCCATCGCGAGACCGCCACCTCCCACCGTCCCACCGCTTGCGGCGACCCGCTGGCGAGAGATGAATCCCATGATCGCCGCGGCCGGACCGAGGATGATCCCCAGGCAGAACGGCCAGAAGCAGATCAGCGAGAGGATGCCCGCGATCAGGGAGCCGATGGCCAGCCCGTCCGTCCGTGGGGCGGCGTAACCGGCTCCCGCCCCGGCGTAGGCGGCCGGAGGCGGCGGCACGAACCCGCCGCCGGGCGGCTGAGGCGGCGTGAAGCCTCCGCCCAGGGGTGGCGGTGGTGGCGGAGGTGTGAAACCTCCTCCTGGTGGGGGCGGCGGGGGCGGTGGCGGCGGTGGGGGGGGCGGTGTGAACCCCCCGCCAGGCGGCGGCGGGGGCGGCAAATCCGACATCTAACTCCTCCTTGCGCCGCGGCTGCGGCGTACTACCCCGTTTCGAAGCTCCGAATTATCCAGGCCTGCATCGCCAGCGCGTACGCCGATGTGACGAGGACGCCGATGCCGCAGGCGATGGCTCCCAACGATCCGATGAAGCTGGCGGCGATCAGCATAAGGCCGGCGATCAGCGTGTGGTTCAAGTTGATCCGCGATCGGCGCACCACGGCGCCGATCCGGAGTCCGCCTCCAACGCCGCCGCTGTCGGTGGCGAGCACGATGGCCGGCATGGCGAACGTCAACGTCAGGCTCAGCACAGTGCTCACGCTCACCCCGAGCAGGTTGAGAAAGATGGCGGCACCGATCGCGGGGACATCACCTGAGCCCTGGCCCTGTTTCACCTCCAGGACGACCGCGGGGAGAAGGATCACGAGCACGATGGCGGTGATGACGATGCCGTAGACGAGCTCGACCGCGAAGAGCCTAATTCCGCGCCCGAGGTGGGTGAGGTTGGCAGGGGCAAGCCTCTCCTCGCCCGCGCGGAGCCTGTCGAGCGTTGCGAGCATCCAGCCGATCCCGTTGATCGCGCCGATGATCGGGATGAGAAGGGTGAGCGCCATGATGAGAAGCTTCGGCAGCCACTCCGGGTCGCGAAACGGCCATGTGAAGGCGTCGGTTATGCGGTCCACCGGCGCTACTGGAAGGTCGGCGGGGTCGAGATCACCACGAGCAGCAGGACCAGCCAGGCCACGCTGACCACCGCCCCGACGGCGGTGGCGACCACGCCGAACACCCACCCGGCGACGGCCAGGCTGCGGCCCCTGACCGCACCCGGCGCGCCGTCGATGCGCTCGAGCGCCGATCGGCCGAGAAAATACCCCAGCGGCCCCAGCACCAGGCCGGGTAGGCCGAAGGGAATGCCGAGGAGGATGCCGAGGATCGAGGCCGCCAGCGAGGTGATGGCGCGTCCGTCGGTCGGAGCGGCACGGCCCATCCCCGGCGGTGGGTAAGTGGGCGGCGGGTGGTAAGCCATCGTCGCCGGAGGCGGGCCGGTGGGAAGGGCAGACGGCGGCGGAAGCATCTCCACGACGCTCAGGGAGCCGGCCGGATCAGGTGTGGGAACGCTCACTTGAGCAGGGCTCTTGCGATGACCACCTTCTGGATCTGGTTTGTCCCTTCGTAGATCTGCGTGATCTTCGCGTCACGCATCATCCGCTCGACGGGGTATTCGCTGATGTAGCCGTATCCGCCGAGTAGCTGCACGCAGTCCGTGGTCACACTCATGGCCATATCCGATGCGAAGAGCTTGGCCATCGCCGCGACCTTGGTCAGGTCCGGCGCCTTGGCGTCGACCTTCGTCGCAGCACGGTATACGAGATGCCGTGCCGCTTCGATCTGGGTGGCCATGTCGGCGAGCATGAACTGGATGCCCTGGAAGCTCGCGATCGGCTGGCCGAACTGCTTCCTCTCCTGCACGTAGTTCAACGCATAGTCGAACGCGCCTTCGGCGATCCCGAGCGCCTGCGCGCCGATGCCCGGGCGGGAGCGGTCGAGGACGGCAAGCGCGATCTTGAAGCCGGCGCCTTCCTCGCCGAGCCGGTTGGCGGCCGGGACCTTCACGTCCTCGAAAACCAGCTGCGCGGTCGGCGAGCCGCGGATGCCGAGCTTGTGTTCGAGCTTGTCGGCTATCCACGGGCTGGTCTCGCGCTCCAGCACGAAGGCGGAGATGCCGCGCTGCTTGGCCTCAGGGTCGGTCTGCGCAAACACCACCAGCGTTCCGGCCACGCTGCCACCGGTGATGAACTGCTTGGTCCCGTTCAGCACGTACTCGTTGCCGTGGCGCACCGCCCTCGTCTTCATGGCGGCGGCGTCGGAGCCGCTCCCCGTCTCCGACAGCGCGTAGGCGGCGACCTTCTCGCCAGAGGCCAGGGGCGGGCAGAGCCTCTTCTTCTGCTCTTCGGACCCGGCGACCAGGATCGGATATGACCCGAGCGCCTGGACGGCGAGGATGAGCGACGAGCTCGCGCACGCCTTGGCGATCTCCTCGATGCCCATGCAGATGGTGACGCTCGAGCCGGAGATCCCGCCGTACTGTTCGGGGAAGGGGATGCCGAGGATGCCGTTGGCCGCGAACAGCTGCTCGATGTCCTTGGGGTACTCGGCCTTCTCGTCGATCTCCGCGGCGCGAGGGGCGACCTTGTCCAGCACGAGCTCGCGAATCGTGTCCCGAATCGCGATCTGTTCTTCCGAGAAGTCGAAATCCATCAGTGTGAGATTACCCTTCTGATTCGCACTCGCGTGGCAGGGTTGGCCGGGGTTTCCCCGGCCATGACTTTGTCTTTGACGACTCCCACGCGCGGCGAGGAGAGACTTTTCTCAATAGATCCCATCCTCTTTCGGAAAGAGAGCAGCCGCGCGCGAAGCGCCCGGCGATGCATTCAGCAAGGCCCA
>JBGOTG010000035.1:0-15929 GCA_041476405.1 Candidatus Dormibacteraceae bacterium
ATGCCCAGCGCGCCAAAGGTCAGGGCAGTCACGAGCGTGACCAGGAACGCATACACAACCTGGTCGAGCTCGATACCGCCGAACAGGAAGACGAGGCTGAAGATCGGTATCGACAGGATGAGCAGCAAGACCACAAAGGACATCGAGGCCAGGAGCTTGCCCCAGATGATCGAAAACGGTGGGATGCGTGTGACGAAGAGCAGGTCGATCGTCTGGCGCTCACGCTCGCTGCTGATGGCGCCCGCGCTTAACGCCGGCGTGATGAACGTGAGCAGGACCACCTGGAAGCCCACCAGGAAGCTGAACAGGATCTGGCCGTAGTTGGCGCCGCCGATCACTCCAGAGGAGTTTGCGTTCACCATCGTGGAGAACACCAAGAAGCCGAGGCCGCCGATGAGAAGTATGTAGACCATCATCGCCAGGGGCGACTTCCAGGTCCGCATCCGCGAGCGGTACTCCTTGGCCACGATCGGATTCCAGAACGCCGTGGCGACCCGGTTCATCCGACTTCGTCCGAGGTTGCGCGCATGAAGGCTTCTTCGAGTCCACCGTCGACCTGGCTGAAGCCGGATACCTTGATTCCACCGGCCGTCAAGGCGTGCAGAATCTCGGCGGCGGTCGACTCGTCACCTTCGTAGGTCGCCTCGATGGCGCCGTTGGCGATGTCGACATGACAAACGGCCGCGAGCGGCCTGAGGATCTCCAGCGCTGCCTGCCTGTCGCCGATGACTGCAATTCGCACCCTTCGGTCTGCCGTGAGATGCTGGACGACCTCCTGCACGGACCCGGTGGCGCGCATGCGGCCGTGGTCGATGATGCCGATCATCGTGCACAGCTCGGTCAGCTCGGGCAGGATGTGGCTCGAGATGATGATCGTCTTGCCCATCCTCCGCAGCTCTTTGAGGATCTCGCGCATGTCGACGCGCGCCCGCGGGTCGAGACCGGAAGCGGGCTCGTCCAGCAGCAGCACCACCGGATCATGGACCAATGCCCGCGCCAGGCACAGTCGCTGCTTCAACCCCCGCGACAGGGTATCGACGAGTTGGTCACGCCTGTCGGAGAGCCCGATGAGCTCGAGCAACTCTGTCACGACCCTGGTGCGCCTTTGCTTGGGTTGCCTGTAACACGCGGCGTAGAAGTCGAGGTACTCGGACACCGTGAGCTGGTCGTAGACCCCAAAGAAATCCGGCATGTAACCCAGAATGCTGTGGACGAGGTCTGGCTGTCTGGCAACATCCACTCCGCCGATCGACGCATGACCGGCGGTTGGTTCGAGGAGGGCGGCCAGTATCCGTAGGGTCGTCGTCTTGCCGGCGCCGTTCGGCCCGACAAAGCCGAAGATCTCGCCTTCCGGCACTTCGAATGAGACGTGATCGAGGGCCGTCCTCTTCCCATAGATCTTGGTCAGGTTCTCAGCCGTGATCACTTCACGGTCCCCGTCAGGGAGACTTCCCCGAGCACGACCTGGGTGCCGGTGGCAGCAACCTGGAGTCGCACTTCGCCTGACGATGGGTTGACCGCGTCGGATGGGACCGCCGTGATGCCGTTGTCGTTGTAGTCAAGTGGGATCCAGGCCGAGCGCAGCCAATCCCACACCTTGGCCGGGACGCTTTGGGCCGAGCCGGGAATCGGACCCTTGGGGCTCTGATTCGTCGAGTCGAGGGAGGCGTTGGTCAGGTGGGATCCGAGGGCGAGCGGGAGCGTGAAGTCGTACGTCACCGTCCCGTTTTGCATGACTATCGCGCCTGGCGATCCTGGCTGAGTGTCGCCTTCGATATCGGTGAAGCGGCTTACGACCATGCCGGCGGGTAGCGAGCCCGGCCCGATCTCGGTCACCTGCAGCGGCAGCAAGAAGGCTGTCTCAGAAGTCGAGCGTGGACTGCTACCGGCAATCGTGATGTCCTGGAGTGGCTGCTTCGTCCACACCACGACCATCGGCGCGATTGCGGACGAGAAGCCGTACGTCGATCCCGCAACCAGCGACAGGATGGTCGTCTTCTCGAACGCTTCACGGTCGGCATCGCTGGGCTGGCTGAGCTGTGGTCCTCCGTTGAAGTTGAAGAGGCTGTTCGGGTAGATCGTCATGTAAGTAGGCTGGCCAGTGAACAGGCTCGGGGTTTTAGGCGTTAAGTCAAACGTCGCGGTGCCGCCTGGCGACATCGCCGGCAGTATCTGATAGCCGTCCCCCGCAAGCACCACTGCGCCGGTAATCGGGACGCTGGAGGAGTTGCGGATCGTGCCGTGCAGCTTACCGTTGGCAAATGTTGCGCTTGCGCTCAGCTGTGGCGCGTTGACCATTCCTTCGGTGGCGAATCCCCGCAGCACGTAAGCGGTCATGGCCGGAAGAACTATCGAGTTGTTGTCGGTGCCGACGCGGATGAGGTCGCCGTTGCCGCCGTTGTAAGAGCCGGTAGGTGCGATCAACAGCGGCGCACCGGCGACGTGGACCTGGTAGTCACCCCGCGTCGGGGTCAGGATGCCCGTGTACGACTCCTGGTAGGCACGCTCCCAGCCGGGTTGCAGGTGAATGATGGAGATCTGGTTTGCCTGCACGGAGCGGCCCTTGGTCAGGAGGCCGGTGCCGAACGCACCCGCAGACGCGAGGATCGCGATCAGCGGAACGGTGACCCACGCCAGCGCGCCGCGGTGTATGGCGCGCAGCGCGAGGTAGTTGATCGGGCCGACCAGCAGCACATATATGAGGACCAGGAGCCCGACCACGACCAGTGAGGGCAGATCGAGGGCGGGCAGGTTGGCCAGCGCCTGCGAAAGCGCGTTGCTGCGCTCGGTGGTCGAGGTACCCGATGCGCCGAACGGACCGAAGCCCGATCCCTGGCTCTGAGAAGAGGCGGATGAGAACAGAGTGCGGACCAGGATCTGGCGAAGCAGTACATTGGCGCCGCTCCAGCTCGCGATTGGCTCCTGGTTCCAGTCGAAGGTTGCCAGGGTCACCGATCCGCCGCCCACGAACTTCTCAGCCAGCAGGGGCCGATGGCCATCGGCGAGCCAGGCACGCGCCCCTCCATTGAGCGCTCCGGAGGCGATCTCCACTCGCGACAAGTTGTTCAGCGCCTGTGCGGAGCTGAGGATGGTCGTACCGTCGATCTGCATCGGCAGGATCGCGGAGGACACGCCAGCGAGCGTCTTGCGCCATGAAGCGCCGGTGCCGAGCAAGAGCTCGCCGCCGTTCTGCACGAAGTCCGTGATGGCGTTGCGCTGGGCGGTGGTCAGCGTGTCAGTGGCGAAGTCGTCGATGACGAGAAGGTCGAACGCGCGCAGCACAATCGCCGAATCGCTGACGTCCTCGAGTGACAGGTGCACGACGTTGGCCGAGATGCCCCCTGGATGCAAGGCCGCAAAGCTGTCCAGCGCTGTCGTCTGGTCGGACAGGACCCCGATCAGCGCAGTGGCTGCCGTGCCCGCCTGCGAGTCGGCCGAGACGAGCACGCGGCCGTTTGAGACAAAACGGACGGAGACTGTCGAGGGAACCTGGTCCTCGACCGCATACGTCCTCAGATGCTTGGTGGCGCCGGCCGGCAGGCTGACGTGGGTCTGATAGATCACCGACTCGATCGGCTGCCCGCTCTGTGCCGAACCGGTGCCGGTGGTGATCTCGAGCGTGCCGTCGACGCCCTGGCCCTTGTTCGTCAGGTCGACGGTCACCGGCAACCACTGCTGGGCCTTGACGAACCCCGAGTAACCGACCTTGACGGCGATCGAGAGGGGGTTCGTGGCCGCCTGGGTCGCGTTCGAGGTGACGAGAAGGGTCAGGGCCGCCGCCACCACGGCGAAGGCCGCCCAAGTCGAAGCGCGCCGGCGGCGAGCAGGCATCTACTCCTCTATATACGGGCTGTGGCCTGAATGGTAACGGTGAGGCATCGGTTGGCCCCCGGTTCAGGTAAACCGCGACAATCGACACTGTGATCCGGGCTGTATACGCCGACGGACTGCTTGATCCCGCGACCGGCGAAACCGTTCGAGAGGCTGTCGTCCTCGTGGAGAACGGGCGTGTGCGGGCGGCCGGGCGACGGGCGTCGATCTCGGTGCCGGCCGACTCGGAGCGGATCGACGCCTCGGGCCTGACGGTCCTCCCCGGGCTGATCGACTGTCACGTCCACCTCACCATGCTCGGCGAGGGGCTGGACTTCGGTCGCATGCTGACCACATCACAAACCCTCGAGCTCATGCAGGCGGTCCAGGGAGCCCGCCGCACGCTCGACGCCGGATTCACTTCAGTGCGCGACGCCGCCGGAGCGCCGGCCGGAGTACGCATGGCGATCGACGCCGGCTACTTTCCAGGCCCACGCATGTTGGTCACGGTGAGCGCGCTCAGCCAGACCGGGGGCCACACCGACTCTCACTTCCTGTGCGGCGCCGACCTCGACATTCCGCTCCCCGATCGCCCACACATGACTGTCGACGGGGTCGAGCCGATGCGCCTGCGCGTGCGGGAGTTGATCCGAGCCGGAGCGGACTGGATCAAGCTCTGCACGTCGGGGGGCGTTCTGTCGCCTGGCGACCAGCCCCACCACACCGCTCTTACCCTGGAAGAGATAAGGGCAGCGGTGGAGGAGGCCGCGGCGCAGGGCCGCAAGGTCATGGCTCATGCCCAGGCCAACGCCGGCATCAAGAACGCTCTTCGCGGTGGCGTCGCCACCATCGAGCACGGCATCTGGCTCGATGACGATGCCATCGAGATGATGCTCGACGGCGGCAATGCTCTGGTGCCCACCCTGGTCGCACCGCAGTGGGTGATTCGCCATTCCGAGGCGGGAAAGATGCCCGCCTATGCAGCGGACAAGGCTCGTGCCGTGGTCGCGGACCACACCGCAAGCATCCGGCTGGCCATCGAGGCCGGCGTCAAGATTGCGTTCGGGACGGACACCGGCGTTGGTCCGCAGGGCACCAACGGCGAGGAGTTCCTCCTGATGCGTGCGCTGGGTATGGAGCCGATCGACTGCATTCGGGCGGCGACCACCGTCGCCGCGGAGACGATCGGCATGCGGGGAGTCGGACAGCTAAAGGAAGGCTCGTGGGCTGATCTGATCGGGGTGCCGGGCGACCCGCTGGCCGACCTGACACTGCTGGCCAAGCCGGACAACGTCCAGCTCGTCGTCAAGGGCGGCGAGGTGGTCAAGTCTCGCTCGTAGAAGACGGCGCTTCGAGAGCGAAGGGACCCGGCTGCCGAGATCGTGTTTGCACAGCGCTTCGGCCTGCGTTTAGTATCGGCAGATTCACCGCCGCGCGCTTTGAAATGGAGGGTATGTGGTATGCCGAAACGCAGTCGTTTTGTGGCCGCGATGGCCATGGGGTCGGCCGCAGCGTTGGTGGGGGCGCTCAGCACGGGGTTCACAGTCGCGGGCCTTGCCTCGACCAGTGATCCGGGCGCCGGCGTCTCATTCACCTCGCAACCGGCGGTTGCGCAGCTCGTCGAGCACCACACGGTCTCTCAGGCGGACCGGCCGCAGGCTTCATCGAAGTCTTCCAGCGCCGACACCCGGCAGCTGCCACGCTTGAACAAGCAAGGCCGGGACACTGTCGTTCGCGTCTCGGCGTCCAACCTCTCCGCAGCGCCGAAGAGTGACAACACGAACGCCGACTCTGTGGCCGCCAATTCGACCAGCGCGGCCAGGGTCAAGGCCACCTTTATCGGTCAGCAGTCTTCGGCCACGACCTGTTCGTATTTCGGCCCGGGATGCAACCCGCCCGACATGGCGGTGGCGGCGTCGACGGCATTCGTTCTCCAGGGCGTCAACACGCAGTTCGAGGTCCTCGACACATCAGGGAACGTCCAGTCGGGATGGCCGGTGAGCGCGCAGGCGTTCTTTGGGGTTCCCAGCGTGACCAACAGCGACGGGACACCCTGCGACACCGCGCACCTGAGCCAGCCGTTCCTCAGCGACCCGCGGGCGCTTTACGACCCGACCGAGGGACGTTTTTGGGCGGCAATGCTGCAGGTGGAGAACGGGCTGGGTATCGCCCCTGATTGCCCGTTCAAATCGGTCTACTACATCGCCAACAGCCAGACCAGCGACCCCCGGGGTACCTGGAATGTCTACCAGTTCAACATGTCGCTGGACGGACAGTTCGCGGCAGACTTCACCCAGATCGGCATCAACCGCGATGCCGTCTACTTCTCGGCGAACATGTTCGGCCCGAGCACCGGCCTGAACGGCGGTTTTTACGGGGAGCTGTTCGAGGCAAACAAAGCGCAGATGGAGCACGGTCAGGCGCACTTCAGCGCAGACGGCTTCTTCAATCTCCAGGGCCACGGTCCCGGAACCACCTCGACGACGGGGCCGTTCCTCGCCGACACCATTCAGCCGGCCCTCAACCTCGACGGTAGTGGCGGCCGGGGTGAGGTGTTCGTCGACACCCTGGACGGCCCTGACCCCGTCACCGGTCATTTCTGCGGCTTTTTCGGAGGAGGCGCAGCCGACTCGTGTTCGGGTCTTGCCCTGTGGACGATGAACAATCCGATCGGGCATGACTTTTGGGGCGGCGCGCCGTCCCTCACGGCCAAGTACGTCCCCACCAAGCCGTTCGTGTTCCCGCCGCCGGCCTCGCAGCCGAGCTGCAACCAGTGCATTGACGCAAGTGACCTGCGGATCGGCGCCATCCCGGTGCTCCGAAACGGAGTCCTGTACGGGGCGTGGGGAACTGCGCTGGACAACGGAACGCGGATCGTGCCAGGCATCGAGTGGGCAGAGATCGACCTCGACCACTTCGAGCATGGCGTCTCGGCGCGGACCGCTTACTACAACTTCTCGGGAGACGCGACGGCTTCGTACCCGGCGCTGATGCCCGATGCGAACGGCAACGTCGTGATGCTCTTCGAGCACATGAGCAAGAGGGTCTTCCCGGAAACGCGCATCATCGTGACGAACAGCCAAGGCCAGTTCGTGGGAGGGGGCCATCTCCTCAAGGCGGGAGAGACCAACTACCGGCCACAGCTCTGCGGTTCGTCAGCCCTCCCCGTCTGCCGGTGGGGGGACTTCTCGGCCAGCTCCTTCGATGGTGCCGGCCGGATCTGGATCGCCGGTGAGTACGCGAATGCACTCAACCTGGGACCGCCTCAGAACGGGCGCAACTGGGGCACGTGGATCGGCGCGGTAAGCGCGAGCTGATCGAAATGTGAACGCAGGGGTCCGGGCGAAGCGCCCGGCCCCTGCTCCCGGTCGAGCCGTCTTCCCAGCAGCGCTCCGTGAGTCGAATCTGTTCCGAGGGAGCGCACTCGGCAGCTCAGTGGATGCGGTTCAGTCAGGCCCTCCCTCTAGAAGGGCAAACCCTGTGCTGAGTTGCTGCTTTTGTTATGAGGGCCCGGCGATCCTTGTCATGTCAGGGGGATGGGGTGCAGTCTCACGACCGCCTCTTCCGCCTGACCCTGTTCTATTTCCGGGATCCCGCCGGCTGCATGGAGGTGTTGAAAATGAACCGGTTTGCGATCGGCGCCGCGTTCGGCGGCCTCGCCGTCTACCTTTGCGATCCCGACCTGGGAGGTGAGCGACGCGGGCGCCTGTCCTCTTTCTGGCGGGAGAACCAGGCCGGCGCGTTGCAGGCCGGCCGTCCTCCCAAACAATCGAGTCCGCGCGGCCACTGGCTCGCCGGGTGACCAAGGCTGTGGGCCGCAGGAACTGGGCGGAGGCTCTCGATCGAGGCCGGCCGGCAGCCGGCTTGCCCACGCTGCTGGGTGCCGCCGCCGTCGGGGGCGCCATCGTCTACTTCATGGACCCGGTCAAGGGCTCGGAGCGCCGCCACTCAACTCTCGATGCGGGACGCCACGCCTTTAAGGAGATGGCCAACGCCGTCAAGCACCCACGCGGTCGCGCCGGTGATCAGGCTGCCGACGACATCGAGAGGGCCAGGTCCAGGGTGAGCTGACCACCATCAATACAGGAGATAAGTCGAAGTGATCCATTTACTCGTCGTCTTCGCAATCATCTTGTTCGTACTCTGGCTCTTGTTCCACGCGGCAGGCGCGCTTGTCAACCTGATCTGGATCGCCATCATCGTCCTCGTCATCATCTGGCTAGTGGGCCTGCTCCGCGGCCGCAGGACTTAGCGGAGCGCCTCGAACTCTGCGTCGGTGAGCTTGATCTTGAGCGCCTCCAGGTTCTGTTTCAAGTGGTCGAGTGACAGCGTGCCGGGAATCGGCAGCATCGTCGGCGAGCGACGAAGTAGCCAGGCGAGCGTGATCTGTTGCGCTGTCGCCCCATGCCTCGCGGCGATCTCGATGAGCGCCGCGCCCCCATTCCCGCGCAGGGGAAAGAACGGCACGAACACGATGCCCTCTGACGCGCAGTAGTCGACGACCGCCTCGTACTTGCGCTCTGACAGGTTGTAGTGGTTCTGGACTGCAGCGATGGGCACCACCTGCCGGGCACGCTCGATCTGCTCGATCGAGACCTCGGAGATGCCGACGTGGCGGACCCTGCCCTGGTCCTGGTACTCCTTGATCGTGGCGAGGCTTTCCTCGATTGGAGTCTCCGGGTCGACGCGGTGCAGGTAATACAGAGAGATGGTGTCGGTCCTCAATTGACCGAGGCTCTGCTCCAGCTCGGCGCGTAGCACCTCTGGGCGGCCGTGTCCAGCCCCACCGAACCCGCCCTTGGTTGCCACGATGCAACCGTCGGGGACCGGCGAGAGAGCCTCGCCGATCGTCGCTTCGCTCCGCCCGCCTGTGTAGAGGTGGGCGGTGTCGATCATCTGCACACCGGCGGCGACTGCCGCTCTGACGAACGTGACGTGGTCCCGCGTCTTCGTCAGTCGGTTCGTGCCCAATCCGATCCGAGCCACCTCGATGTCGCCAAGCTTCACGGGCTTCTCCTCCAGGTTGCTGCTACCGACCATGACGCCGCTTTGGGCTTCACTGGCCAAGGCCTGCCCGTGACAAATGTCGCACCGCACCAACCGCCCAACGAGGACGGAGCTTATGCGCCTGGCGCAGCTAGGCGGCGGGAGCGGCTGGAGCGCCCGGTGCGGCCTGCATCCTTTCGAACCACGAGGCAACCCCGGCCTGGATGGCCGCGGCGTACGTCACCGTGAAGAAGATGCCGATGCAGCACGCGATTATTCCGAGTCCGCCGATGAGGCCGGCGACGAAGATGACCAGGCCGCCGATGACGCTGTTGTTCACCTGGCTTGTTGCCAGCGCCCAGACACGCTGGATGTCGAGCCCACCTGAGAACCCGCTGCGCGCGGTGAGCACGATCAAAGACGGAATGAGAAAGTCGAGGAAAAGCTGGGCCGCGAAGCTCCACAACGACCCCAGCCCCGAGAACGGAGAACCGGCGAGGCTGTTGTTGCGGTTCATTGCGGCGCCGGCTCCGTCGAGGACCCAGGCCGGGATGTTGATGACTATCGCGTAGATGACGACGACGCCGAAGATGCCGATTCCGCGCTCGAGGTGAAAGCCGGCGGGTGCGAGCTCCTGGCGGCCGGCCTTCAGGTTGTCATAGGTCAGCATGAGCCATCCCGCGGTGGCGATCCAGCCGACGATGGGGATGATCAGGATCAGGCCCTGGACCGCAATCTTTCCGACCCACCCCGGGTCTCTGAACGGGTACGTGAAGGCATCGCCGACGCTGTTCATACTGCGCAGTTTATGTCCCCGCGGCCTTCTGTATCAGCCCTCGGTCGGGACCAGGGCTCGTGCGAGCTCGGGCTTTTGCATGTCCATCAGCGGCACTCCGACGCCGTAAGTCAGGAAATCACCCTCCGGTGCCAGCTCGATGACGACCGCCGCGTCCCGCCGATCGGGCGGCAACAGGGAGTCCAGCTCCTTCGAGAGCGAGCCGACGTTCACCGTGCCGGCTGGGTGCACGACTGCCGTCGCGTGGAAGCTGATGGTGGCCGGCGGGATGGGCAGCAAGAGTGCAAGGATGCCGCCGCGGCGTACGGGGACGGTGACCGAGACACGCCCCCGGGCTGCGATGTGCCTTGCCTTCCAGCTGTCTGGGGCCACTGCCAGGAACAGCCGCTTGCCCACCGACTTGTACACGACGCCGCTCGACCTGGGCTCCCCAGCGGGGGTGAGATAGCCGACGACTGCGAACGAGGCTCTGGCCAGCTCATGCCACACCTGCTCGCTCGTAACGCGAGGTCTGCCGAGCTCACGTGCAGCGGCTATCCCTGAGTTTTGCGGACGGGTCTCTATTGCCATGATCTCCTCCTGCAATCAGTAGGCAATGGCTGCGGAGATGAGCCAAGGGCCGGACAGCATGCTGAGACCGGGACGCTCGGCCAGGGTCGATCAGGATGTGGTTGGGCCGCGATCTGCTTCCAGACGTTGGCGGTGGTGCGCGACGACCCCAAAACGGTCTGACCCATGTATTTGTGTGGGGTCCAAACTGCACCTTTTGAGGGAGTCTCGAAAGGCTTTTGGCCGTATACCTAGGCTGGCTATGCTGTCGGGCGAGGTCTACATGGATGAACCGTACGTTTCGATACGCTGCGATCGCGAGCACAAGTCGGTTCTGTCGGAATGGAAAGGCTTCGCCAACACCGTCGAATTTCGGGCGGGCAACCTCAAGGTCCTGGATGCGATCCGAGACACGCAGGCATCATCGTTGGTCATCGACAACCGGAAGGTGGAGAGCATGACCCCGGCGGATCAGCTTTGGATTCGAGACACCTTTGTTGGGTTATTGGAGGCGACGGGAGTCAAGCGGCTAGCCCTGGTCGTCCTGCAACACGGCCTGGCCAGAATTGCGACAGACGACATCCGCGGTCAAACGACGAAGTCCGTGATCGAGACACGCACCTTCGGCACAGTATCCGAGGGGATTGACTGGGCGACTGCCTGAGTTAGGAAGCTCCGGCCATTTATCGAGGCCAGGTCGGCTCATCGGTAGGACAGCGACGCATGGCTCAGTTGTGCCAACCTGCTGATCGCGGTGAGCGAACCCGAATCGGGCCTGAGCGCGGCAATCAATCGAACCGCAAGGTGGCTGCTCTCCGCCCTGGTACGGGTCGACCTCGCCTGGGCTCGGGCTCTAGGCGACGAGGCGGCTGTCGTGGACGCCTTACTCGAGGTTGGCCGATTGACCGGCGAAAACGGCCGGCTGGATGAGGCTGAACGCTGTTTCACCGAGGCCGGCTCGAGAGCCAGGGGGCTGGGGCTTGAACTCGCTCTTGCCCGCAGCGAGGTCCAGCTGGGATCGATATTCATCCTGAGGGGCAACTTCGAAGAAGCAAGAATGGCAATTGAACCGGCTCTCCCGATTCTGAGCACTCAGGCAGAACGGCCGGTTTTCACGGATGCATTGCTTCGACTGGCCCTGGTCAACGACGAGCTGGGCCAGGTGGATGCGGCTGCCGCATACCTGGAGCAGGCCTGCTCCGCAGCTCAAGCCAACGGTGACACCCGCCGCGGACTGCAGGCACTGATGGATCTGGGCGGGATCGCTTACCGACAAAAAGAGTACGAGACTGCCGACGGCTATTGGCTGGAAGCGCTCGCCCTCAGCCGGCAGCGTAAGGACGCCGCTGCAATCGCCAAGGCGACGTTCTTCTCAGGGGTTGTGTCACGTCACATGGGTCGCGTGGATCAGGCGCGAAGCCTTCTCGCCGAGAGCGAAACACTCTATGCGCGCCTCGGTCGCTCGGCACAGGCTGTGCGGGCCAGGGAATATCTGGCCGCGCTGGAGTCTGACGCCGCCTCCGACATGTCGCCGCTCGACAGCTGACGAGGGCGACCAGTCGGAGCTCATGGAGATCGGTCGATACGATTGAGGTCCGTCAGCTTGCGGTGGAACTCGAGCTTGCCCGGCATCTCCTCGTAACCGAGGTCCTCGTTGATATGAAGGATCGGTGCGTTCTCGGAGTCGTTGTCGGTTTCCACGGCGAGCACTCCGACATCGATCGCCTGGACCAGCGTCTCCAGCTTGAGCGCACGAGCCAGCCCCTTGCCGCGGTGTTCGCGCAACACACCCGTGAAGCCGGTCTCCACCACGCTTGGCCGGTAGGCGAGATAGGAATAGCCGATCGGCTGATCGTCGAGCACCGCCACGCAGATCCGCTCCGGCAGCACCGCCGGCGGCTGCATCCAGACGACCCACTCCTCGAAGGGCTCGGGTATGTATTCGACGCTTTTCGGGATGTCGGCGACTGTCGCATGCGACACCGGGAGAAGGCGCGGAAGGAACGCTGCGCCTCCGAGGTCTGCCACCGTTCTGATGACGACACCCGTGGTCTTGAGCTTCCGCTGTGCAACTCCGTGGAGCTCGTGAATCCGATCAGCGTTTGCCCGCACGTCGAGGCGCCAGAAACGTTGTCTCCGCTCCAGCTTCCAACCGCCGCTGCGCAGCCACTCGACAGCGTGCTCGTCGTCCTCTCGCACAGTGCAGATCAGGACTGACGCGTTCATTTCCCGCGCCTGAGCCTCGCCGAAGGTGACTGCGTCAGGGATCAGGTGCTCGTTCGCCGGTGGGACCAAAAGGTTCAGGTAAGTCGCTGAACCGCCGACATCTCCTGGCTGGACGAGTGAGATCCAGGCGCGGTCGTGCCCACCGTCCTGGACGATGAAGCGGCTCACGACAGATCCTTTCTCGGTGTTCGCCCACCTTTCGAGCAGCTCCTCCGCGATCTGGGGATGATCGGGGTCGGCGGCGCTGGCCGCCGCCGCGGCGAACTGCACGTCGTCGTGGGTGGCCGGTCGAAAGCCCACAGCAGGTTTCAGCATCGAGCAAGCATGATCGGTTCACCCCGGGGGGGCGTACGCAGGCTAAGGCCGGGCGGATCCGATGCGGGGCTCCATCTCCCCCTTCCGAGGAGGGTCGGCGCCAGCGCGCGAACAGGTCAGCGCGCCGGCGAGGCAGGCGAACTCCAGGGCGGACCCGAGCTCGTCCTTCTGGAGACAGAGGTCGGGGCTGATGGCGTCGTGATCATGCAGCCACGCAAGGAGGGCCGCTCCGAAGGCGTCGCCTGCACCGATCGTGTCGACCACGTCAACGTGCGGAGCGGCAACGTTGATCTGGAAGTCGCGGTGGGCGCCGAACGCCCCCCGAGCGCCAAGCGTCACCACCACCAGGCGGACGCGGTCGCCGAGCATCCGCTCCGCCGCCTGCTCGTGGTCGAGGCCCGGATAGATCCAGGCGAGGTCGGCCTCGCTCGCCTTGACGATGGTGCTCTGGGAGATCGCGCTTTGCAGGCGGGGGCGGTACTCGGAATCAGGGACCAGTCCAATCCGGATGTTGGGGTCGAGCATCACCAGGCGCCGGCCGTGCTCGCGGCCGATCAGCTCGGAGACAGTGGACGCCATCGGCTCGAGCACCAGGCCCAGCGTCCCGACGTGGAGAGCGTTCACCTCAGGGCTGAACTGCTTGGGCACCATCTCGCGCGTGAGGTTGGGCGCGGACGTCCCCTGGACCAGGAACTCATACTCGGCGAAGCCCTCGCTGTCGACGTCGGCGATGGCGATAGTGGTCGGTTCGGAGCCGATGCTCGCGAGCTCGAGGCTTGCTCCCTCGGCGGTCAGCAGGGCTGCCAGCCGGCGTCCGAAAACGTCCTCCGACAGGCGGCCTAGAAAAGCGGTCGGCACTCCCAGACGGGCGAGGGCTCGTGCCGTGTTGAATGGTCCTCCGCCCGGCACCGCGTGCTGCGTATCGTCCCGATCGTGGATCCTGTCGATCAGCGCCTCGCCGCAGACCACGATCACGGGGTAATTCTCCCCGTCTTGGGAGCGCCTTCACGTAGTGTTCTCGGTCGATGTCGGAGATCCTGGTCGGCACGCGCGACGGCCTTCACCGCTTCGATGGCGGTGGCAACCTGCTCAAGGTCGAGCACGTGGGTCGCGAGGTCACCACACTCGCACCGGAAGGGTGGGAGCTCTGGGCGATCCTCGACGGCAACGAAGTGGTGCACACCGCCGGAATCGAGTGGTGGTTCCACGTCGCCAACCTGCGTGGCTTGCGGGGGCACTGCATCGCGGACACACGTGCCGGCGTGATCGTCGGAACTTCTGAAGGCCACCTGTACCGGGTCGCGGGCAAGGGAGTGGAGCGCGTCCGCTCGTTTGACAAAGCAGCCGGGCGTTCGGAATGGTTCACGCCTTGGGGCGGACCGCCCGCCACGCGGTCGATCACCGAGGACGGCGACACCGTGTATGTCAACGTCCACGTCGGCGGGGTGCTCAGGTCCTCGGATCACGGCGATTCGTGGCAGCCGACGATCGACATCGAGGCCGACATCCATCGCGTGACCACGGGGCATAGGCGGGTGTACGCGGCGGGCGCCCAAGGCTTGAACGTCAGCCGGGACAAGGGCGACACCTGGACCCTGAGCCGCGAAGGACTGCGCGGGGGCTATTGCCGCGCGGTCACGGTCTGCGGCGACACCGTGTTGCTGTCCGCCTCGACCGGACCGCAGGGAGCACACAGCGCGATCTATCGAAGCGATGTCGAAGGTCGCTCGTTCGAGCGCTCCAAAGCAAGCGCGTCCGAGTGGTTCCAGCACAACATCGACAGCCTGTGCCTCGATGCTTTTCCAGATGGTTCGATGGCCGCTTTCGGCACACAGGATGGACGGCTCTTCGCCTCAGCCGACCAGGGAATGTCTTGGTCCCAGGTTGCGAGCGGCCTACCCGGGGTGACCCGGGTGCAGCTGGTGCGCTAGGCCTGCCGTGGCGCATCGAGCCAGGCCAGTGCCTGGTCGATCGCCTCTTCGAGAGACAGGCCCCGCCCCTCGATCCAGAGTGCCTCGGCGACCTCTGTTCCCACTGCAGCGCGGACCGGCTCCAGGCTCGTCTCGACCATCGCGATCCAGGGCAGCACGGCAGGCGCCCCAACCGTCTCCCGAACCGAGGCTCCGGCGCCGGCCAACTTGAGCGCGAGCGTCCGGTCCGACCCGACGGCCACGAGTCGAGCGCAGCTCTCCAGCACAAAAGCCACATCGACCTTTTCATGCAGCCGGCGCGAGATCTCCAGGCTTTCGCGAAGATCGGTGCGTGCGGTGGCTTCATCGTGATGATCAACCGCAAGGGTTGCAAGACAGGCCAACAAGAATGCCGCGACCTTCTCGTCACCCAGGCTCCTGTGCAGGGCGAGACTCTCCTCGGCATGACCGCGGGCTGAGTCGTGATCGCCTTCGAAGTACGCAACGAGAGCCATGACCAGAAGGCCTCCCGCGGTCCCTTTGCGATTCCCGAGCTCCTTCGAGATCGCTATCGCTTCGCGCACTGGCGCAGCCGCCGCCTCGGTCTGACCTGTCAACAGCCGTACCAACGCCAGGTTGCTGAGCGACCGGGCCAGGATGTCCTGTCGTCGAGTGGCTCGTGCGAGTCGAATGCTGTCTTGCAGAAGTGAGTCAGCGAGGCTGAATTCGCCGCGGCGCTGTGCCAGCCAGCCGGCGGCGCCCAGCGCCTCGGCCCTCTTCGAGGTCTCGTCCGGCCAGGCCGCGAGCGCCCTTTCGAGCCAGTCGCGGCCCTGGGTCAGATAACCGCGGGCATCCCAGAACCCGAGCAGAGCCGTCACCAGCCGGAAGTTCAGGTCTGCGGAATCCGTCTGACTCCACTCGAGGGCAGCGCGTAGGTTGTCGTGCTCGGACTCGAGCCAATCCAATCCACTGGAATGCTCCTGGCTGTCCCGTAGCTGGTTGACGCTTTCAGCCATCCGTGCGAAGTACCGGGCATGGCGTTGGAGGAAGACCTCGGCTTCGCCGGCCTCGACCAGGCGCTCCCGCGAGTACTGCTGGAGCGTCTCGAGCAGTCGCATCGGCGCCTCCTGATCGCCCTCGCCGACGGGCATGGTCAGCGACTTGTCGACCAGGCGGGCGAGGACGTCGACTATCCCGTCCCGCTCCACGCCATCTCCGGAGCAGACCGCCTCGACGTCGGCCACGGTGAAACCGCCGGCGAAAGTCGACAGGCGCCGAAACAATGTGCGCTCGTCCGGATCGAGCAGCTGGTAGCTCCAGTCGACGGTCGCCCGAAG
>JBGOTG010000036.1:0-15910 GCA_041476405.1 Candidatus Dormibacteraceae bacterium
AAGTGAGCACGTGAACGGGCCGACGGGGCCCTGACCCGCGAACTTGAGCGCGAAGATTCCGTCCGTCGGCGCAGTGGGCGTCCGTCCGTTAGAGGGCTGCCAATGACAAGAAAGATCATCGGGCCAGCTGGTGCGGGCCGGCGACTCTCAGCCAATGCCGACATTCCTCCGCGCAAGAGCCTATCGCCTCCCCGCCTCCGGCGGGGAGGCGCGCACTAGACCAAATCCTTACCGCGATCCAGCTCCCGCTCATGCGTCCACCTTGCCGGCAGGCCTGAAGCGACTCGGGGAGAACGCCGCGGCCGGCACCCCATCAAGATCGCGTCCATGCAATATCAGCTCCGCCACCATCCGCGCGGTGACCGGAGCCAGGTGGATTCCCTTCGTCCCGTGTCCGGTGGCCAGCACCACGCCTCGCACCGAGGGCACCATACCGATGATCGGCATCCGGTCGGCGGAGAGCGGGCGGACGCCCGCCAGGTGAGCCACGAGCTGCGCTTCCTCGAGCGCCGGCATCACGCGCAGCGCTCTCTCGATCATGAACTTGGCGCTCTCCTCGTGTGCGGCGAGGTCGAACACCGGCGGCGTCATGTCGTAGGGATCGAAGACATGCTTGGCGTCCACGTCCATCCCGCTCATCGTCACGCCGCCCAGGCTGCCGACCAGGACGATCCCATCCTTCCGCTGCAGGATCGGGCCGTGCCGCGCGGTCAGGATGAAAGCCTTCAGAGGCGGGCCGGGCAGCCTCACGTTCAGGACTTCGCCGTGCAGGGGCCGCACTGGAATCGGCCAGTCGATCCACGATTCCGCCTGGCGCACCCATGCACCCATCGCGAGGACCACCGTCTCGCATGCGATCCGCCCGCCCGCATGCTCTACGCCGGCCACGCGATCGCCCTCCCGGATGAGGCCGACCAGCTTTCGCAGCTCCAGCCGGCCGCCCAGGCGCTCGACAGCGGCGGTGGTCGCCAGGCTCAGCCGATACCCGTCCACCTGGCCGTGCTCGTACAGCACCGCCCCGCGCGCCTCCTCGCTGATGCGCGGCTCCAGCCGCCTGCACTCGTCACCGTCGACCCACCTCAGCTCCAGCCGGTCTCTGTGCAGGTCCAGCTGCTCGCGGAAGATCCGCTCCTCTTCGTCGATGATCGCCAGCGACAGACCGGGCAGCCGGTGGTACATCGGGTCGATCCCGCCGTCCTCGATCACCTCGGCCACGTAGTCCGGGTACATCTCGGCGCTCACGCAACCCAGCTCGAAATGGGGTCCCGGCCTGAAGTCCTTGCCGATGAGACTGACCACCCCGTGTCCGTGTCCGCTAGATCCCCAGCCCACCGACTCACCTTCGAGAACGACGACGCGCTGCCCCGCCTTGGCCAGCACGTGCGCGATTGCGCCGCCGACGACGCCGGCGCCGACCACCACAGTGTCTGCCGTCTCGTTCATATCAGTGAGAATTGACCCCATGCCCAAAGCGAAAGTGAACGGCGCGAACCTGTGGTATCAGCTCAGCGGCTCCGGCGAGCTCGTGGTCCAGATCCACGGCGCGGGATTCGGGCATCAGAACTTCGATCCGATCACCCCGCTGATGGCCGAGCAGTACCAGGTCCTCGACCTCGACCTCCGCGGCTATGGCGAATCCGACCGCCCCGACCAGGCCTACTCCATGAAGACCTGGAGCGACGACGTCGCCGGCCTCATGGACCACCTCGGCATCGACATGGCGCACATCCATGGCACCTCGATGGGCTCGATGGTTGCGCAACAGTTCGCCATCGACCATCCCGACCGGATGCTCTCGCTCATCCTGACCTGTGGCGCGTGCAAGCTCGACCGCGCCGGCTGGCTCACCTTCGAGGTGTGGATCCACATCCTGGAGAAGATCGGCACCGACGAGCCGACGCTCGCCATGCTGCTCGCGACCCAGGGCTTCAGTCGCCAGTACCTCGACACGAGTGAGGGCAACGAGATCGTCGAGACCATCCGCAACACCGTGTCCACCGCCTGCACTCCGCGCATGTTCGCCGCAGCGTGCCGCGCCATGCAGGAGATCGACTTCATACCCGGCCTGCCAGAGATTCGTGTCCCGACCCTGGTCATGACCGGCGTGCTCGACCAGATGACCCCTGTCGACTACGGACCCAGCGGCGGCGGCTCGCGCAGGATCGCCGAGCTCATCCCCAACGCACAGCTCGTGCTGCTCTCCGACGCCGGCCACACGCACCTCTTCCAGAAGCCTCGCGAGACTGTCGACGCGATCTTCACCTTCCTCGACGGGGTTCGCCAGCCGAGCCTCGCTCGCTGAACCCATCACCGCAGGGCCGGCTCGGGCCGTGGCGTGCGGGCAAGGAAGGACAGGCCCAGTCCGATCGTGACCAGGACCGCCAGCGCGAGCCACGCCGGACGGAACGATTGCGCCACGTCGGCGACACGCCCGAAA
This sequence comes from Candidatus Dormibacteraceae bacterium, assembly GCA_041476405.1. Taxonomy (GTDB): domain Bacteria; phylum Chloroflexota; class Dormibacteria; order Dormibacterales; family Dormibacteraceae; genus Palsa-872. Next base: position 2,438 of record JBGOTG010000036.1, read on the forward strand.
AGTGGCGCCAGGAAGAACCCGAGCAGGACAACGCTCAAGCCGGTTCCGAGTGACGAGCCCATCGAGCGCCTTGGCGCCATCGACGTCACCAGGCTGATGTAGACCGCGTTCCAGCTCATTGCCGCCATCCCGAGGATCAGGCAAAGCGCCCCGACCGCGACCAGGTTGCTGTGAGCGTCCACCGTCGACATCAGGACGCAGCACCCGGCTGCGACCGCGGCCACCGATGTCAGTGCGTGCCGGTTGCCGATCAGGTCACCGATCGCTCCCCAGCCGACGCGGCCCGCGATTGCGCCCACCTGCGACACGGCGAGGAACAGCGCCGCCGCGGCGGCTGACAGTCCCAGCGTCTGGTGCAGGTCCACGGTGAGATACGTGAGCGTGCATGCCTGCGACGCTTGCAGCGTCAGCGCGCACGCGGTCGCGGCGAGGAAACGCCGGCTGCGAAGGATCGACGGCTGGTGAGACGCGGTGTCGGCGGCCGCCGCGCCCTCCGGGTCGCGATACAGGGACCAGAAGAGAAAGGCGACGATCATCGCCGCCACCGCCACGTAACGCACCGCCAGCCGCCAGTCGCCCGCAAGCGCGATCGAGGGCAGCAGCACCGAAGCGAGCATCCCGCCCAGCGGCACCCCGGTCTGGCGTATGCCCATGGCGGTTCCGCGCCGGTTGGGCGCAAACCACCGGATGATCGTCTTCGGGCCGCCTGTGGCGGCGAAAGCCGCACCGATGCTGGCGACCAGGAACAGCACGGCGATCAGGGCGACGCTCGTCGCAAAGGAGGCGATGAGCATCACCACACCGGCTGCGCCGACACCGAGGCTCATGATCGTCCGCTCGCTGAACCTGTCGGTGAGCATTCCGCCGGGCAGCAGTCCCAGCGCCATACCGCCTGTCAGCGCCGCCGACAGCAGGCCGAGCGAAGCCTGGTTGATGCCCAGGTCCGCCTCGATCAGCGGGCCCAGAACACCCGGTACCCCCTGGAACGCGGCAGTGGAGGCGAGCAGTCCTGTGGTCAGCACGAGCACAGCCGATGGGCGCCCGGCCAGGCTGCGCACCGGGAGCGCCAGTCTCAGATCACACCTTTCGCGCTGAGCTCTTCGAGATCGCGCGCGCCCAGCCCGAGCCATTGACCCAGGACCTCCGCCGTGTGCTCACCCAGCCGCGGGCCGGCGTGCTCGATCCGCCCCGGCGTCCGCGATAGCTTCGACACCACGTTCTGCATCCGCAGCGTGCCCAGATCCGCGTCCTCGACGGTGGCGATGTTCTCGCGTGCCTTGAAGTGCTCGTCCTCGAACACGTCCCGCATGTCGTAGACCGGCGCGATCGCGGCCCCCGCCTCGTTGAGCCTCGTCAGCACGTCGTCCGCGCCTCGCGCCCCGATCCACTCCGCGAAGATGTCGTCGATCGCCTCGTGGTTCACTGTCCGCGCGGGGTTGTCGATGAAACGCGGATCGTCGATGAGCTCCGGACGCCCGATGGCGTGGCAGGCTCGAGCGAACGTGCTTTGTGCGCTGCACGACATCGCGAGCCAGCGGCCGTCTCGGCTGCGAAAGGTGTTGCGCGGGGACGCGAAGGGGAGGCGTGATCCCAAGCGCTCGGCGATGATCCCCAACTGGTCGTACTCGATGAAGGGAAACCCGAGCACCGTCATGAGCGGCTCGTAGATCGCAAGGTCGATCGCCTGGCCAACACCGCTGACCGTGTCGCGCTCGTGCAGGGCGACCATGACCGCATACGCACCGGTCACTCCCGTGATCCCGTCCGCAAGACCGAAGCTGGGCAGCATCGGCGGGCCGTCGGGGCTCCCGGTCATGTGCGCGTACCCGCTCATCGCCTCGGCCAGCGTGCCGAAGCCGGCGCGCGGGCTGTACGGGCCGGTTTGCCCGAATGCCGAGATGCTCAGCATGACGAGGCGAGGATTGACCACGCTCAACGCGTCGTAGTCCAGGCCCCAACGCGACATGATGCCGGGTCGGAAGTTCTCCACGACCACGTCTGCTTGCGCCACCAGGGCCTTGAACAGCTCCTGCCCTTCCGCGTGGTGGAGGTCGAGCGTGATCGACTTCTTGTTACGCCCGACCACCTTCCAGAAGAGCGGCACCCCATTCTTCGAAGTGCCCCAGGTGCGCATCATGTCGCCCTTTGGATGCTCGATCTTGATCACCTCTGCCCCGAAGTCGGCGAGCCACATCGCCGTCATCGGCGCGGCCATGAACGACGCGGCATCGAGCACGCGCACGTTGGCAAGCGGCCCGCTCATGTCGCCGCCTTCTTCTCTGTTTCGCTGATCAATCCGAGCTCATGCGCTCGCGATATGGGGAGGAGGCCCCACGCGGTGGCCCGCCGCAGCATCTGCCGCACGTGGCGGTCGGTGCCGACGTCCAAAAGCTGGCCGGTTGCGCCCGCGATGGCGCCCTGCTTCATCGACATCGCGCGTGAGAACTCCTCGAGCTCTGCCACCTGCTTCTCGATCGAGCTTTGCTCGAACGCCGACCGAAACGCGAGCAGCGTCGCCACCAGCTGCAGCGGATGTCCCACCCAGCGGCCCGACATGCCGGTGTCGATGGAGTGCAGCGCGTCCTGGAAGTTGTCGGCCATCCGGTCGAGGATGTGCGCGCGGTTCTGAGTGGCGTCGAGGTCGGCGCGGCCGACCGGGAAGTCGATGGTCATGCCGTCGATGGCCGGGACGCCGCAGGCGCCCGCGACAGTCACCATCATCATCCGCGCCCATTCGGCGATCGGATGCCGGAACTGCACTTCCGGCAGCATCAGGTCCGCGCTGAGGTCGACGGTGCCGAGGATGATCCCTGCCAGGCGGTCGAGACAGGCGGTCGCCAGGTCCTTCAGGTTGAGGACTCCCCACCCTGTCTCGACGAGATACAGCACTCGAATTCGATTCGCCTCGAGCCCGACCTCCTTCTCGATGTCCGACAGCACGCCGTTGAGCCACTCCACCTCATGCACGTGGCGGACCTTGGGGAACACGATCCCGTCGATCGGGTAGTCGCTCTTCGCGGCCGCGCCCATCAGGATCGTCTTCAGGTCGTCGGTGCAGCGTGGATCTGTGATTCCGGACGGCCGGATGAAGCAGAGCGTGCGGTCGTGGTCGATCTCGCCGGCGAGCCGAACCGCGTTCGCCCGCGCCTCGTCGACCATATCCGGGGGCACCCCGTCCTCCAGGTCGAGGACGATCGCCGGAGCAGGGCTCTCCAGCACGTCCTCGACTGTGGCCACATCCAGGCCCAGGTGCTCGCCGACTGCGGCCGCATCGAGGCCATAGCGGTCGAGCAGGCGCTTCGCGACCAGGTTCGCCCCGGCCACGGCTTTCTCAGCCAGCTTCAGATCCGAGGCCGGCGCCGTGAGGTGCGCCTGCTGCCTCAGGAACCGAAGGGGCAGATCGGCGCGCATGGCGGCAGTGCGCCGCGCGGCCGCTTTTCGTGAGCTCTCAGCCGTCATGCCTCTCTCCTTGATCTGAATGTGGCCGGCGGGTCCGTGTCGCGGTCCGCTTCACGACATCGACGGCGACCCCGTAGTCGCGTTCCGCTGCTCCGGCGCTGACGTACCCGGCCAAGACGTCCTTCAGGACCGCCTCCGGGGCCCGCTCGAGCGGGTCGCCCCAGCCGCCGCCACCGCCCCCGGCCAGGATCACTCGCGCCCCCGGCCCCAGGCGGATGCCGTCCCTCTTCAGCACCAGCTCGCGCTCGCCGCCGGCCTCGGCTTCGATGTATGCGCTGTTCGGTCGGGCCGAGAGGCCGCCGCGCAGTCCCCAAGGCGGACACCAATGCCGGTCCACGTTGAGCTGCATCGACGCTCTTGGTGACAGCAGCCGGAAGGTACGCCGATAGCCGAGCCCGCCTCGGTGCAGACCCGGCCCGGCGCTGTCCTGGTCCAGCGTCGATTCCTCGACCAGCACCGGAAGGATCGCCTCCTGGATCTCGACAGGGACGTCAGGTGTGTCGCCTTCGTGAAAGCACACTGTCGCGCTGACGCCGTCTTCGGTGGGCCGCCCGCCATGACCACCTGGCACCGGCTCGAAGAACACGAAGCGTCGCCCGCGCAGGTCGTAGCCGTTGATTAGGCACATCGGGATGTCCCCGAAGTGCGCTGCGGGTATCGAGTCCGGTATGGCGTCGCTCACCGCTCGAAGGATGCAATCGATCGTCGTGCTCGTCGTCCGGGACCACCATCCGCACGCGGCCGGCGGCCGAGCGCTGACCACCTTCCCCGGCGGAGCGACCACCTTCAGCGGCCGGAAATGGCCTTCGTTGGGGCTTTCGTGCGGAGTGGTGAGGCATTTGAAGGCGTGACGCGCGATGGCGACCGCGCCGGCCGGTCCTGTGTTGATGGAGCCCTCCGTCTGCTCGGCGAAGTCCGAGAAATCGATGGTCATCTGGTCGCCTTCGACCTCCACGCGGACCCGAATCGGCACGCGCACGTCGATTGTGATTCCGTCGTCGTCGAGGAACGCCTCGGCACGGTAGCTGCCGTCGGGAATCTCCCGCACGGCTGCGCGCGCGAGGCGCTCGCCGTGGTCCAGCACCAGGCGGCACGACTCCTCGTACGCGGGCAGGCCGTACTTCTTGACCAGCGCGGCCACACGCCGTTCGCCGGTCCGGCAGGCGGCCACCTGCGCCCTCAGGTCGCCAAGCACCGCATCCGGCATGCGAGTGTTGTCGGCGATCAACCGGTGCATGGCCGCCACCGGCTCGCCTCGCGAGTAAAGCTGCAGCTGCCGGATCCGCAATCCTTCCTGGTAGATCTCGGTCAGGCGGCTGGAGCGCGAGCCAGGCACCGTGCCGCCCATGTCGACCATATGGCCGCGAACGACCGCGAAGCCGACCCTCTCGCCATCGACGAAGATCGGTGAGTACGTGGCGATGTTGTTGATGTGCGTACCGATCGTGAATGGATCATTCGACATGTAGACGTCACCGGGCTCGAATATGTCCTGGCCCAACAGCTCGAAGCCATCACGCACCACCTCTCCGATGTCGGCGAGGAACATCGGCAGTCCCGGCGCGCAGGCGAGGATGTCTGCGTCGTCGTCGAGCAGGCCGACGCACACGTCCTGAATCTCATGGATGCTGGGGCTGTAGGCAGCGCGCTTGACGTTGATCATCATCTCGCCGGCTGCCGCGATCAGCCCGTGGCGCACGACCTCGACGGTGGCAGGGTCCACAGCCAGGCGGTTGTCGCTCACGCTGCTGAATCTCCAACCGAGATCATCAGGTGACCTCCGGCGAGCACCTCGGCCTGGTCGGCGGGGCGCAGCACGACGTTGGTGTCGGCATCCTCGATGATGGCCGGGCCGAGGATCGTCTCGGCCATGTGCAGCTCGTGTCGCCTGCGCACATCGCACTCATGCCAGGAGCCGTCGTCGAACATCACGCGGCGCGATCGTTTCCGAGCGCTGGAACGCGGACCCTGCCGGAGCACGTCGGCGCTGCCGGGCTTGACCAGCTCGAGCACGGCACTGACGCGAAGGGCCGTCACCTCGATCGGTTCCGCCGGCGCGTTGTGCCCATAGCGCTCCAGATGGGCCGCGTGAAAAAGCTGCTGGATGTTCGCGCGCTGCCCCGGCAGAGCAAGCGTCAGTGGATGGAACTGGCCGACGTAGCGAAGGTCCAGCCGATGAATGAACTGTGGGGTGGCTGACTTGTCTCCGCCCAGCTCCGTGACCGCGTATTTCGCCGCCTCGGACTCGAGCGCCGCGAACATCGACATCATCTCGGCTTCGGAAAAATCATCCAGCCTTCTGTGAACTGTCCGGGCAGCGTCGTGCCGAATGTCTGTGACCAGCATCCCGAACGCCCCGTGGGTACCGGACCCATTTGGGATGAGCACACGTGGGATCCTCAGCTCGGCCGCCAGCGATGTCGCATGAAGCGGACCGGCTCCGCCGTAGGCCACGAGGGTGAAATCGCGTGGGTCGCGCCCTCGCTCCACGGTCACCGCACGTATCGCGCCGGCCATGATCGCGTCGGCGACGCGGATGATCCCGCCGGCGCATGCCTCCGGCTCCATCCCCAGCTGCGACGCGAGGGCGCCCACGGCGCGTGCTGCGAGGTCGGCTCGCAGCGGCATCTCACCACCGAGGAAGTAACCAGCGTCGATGCGGCCGACCACCACGTTCGCATCGGTGATCGTCGGTTCGGTGCCTCCCAGCCCGTACGCAGCCGGACCAGGCACCGAACCTGCGCTTCGCGGACCGACTCGCAGCGCCTGCCCGCCGTCGACATAGGCGACGCTGCCGCCCCCGGCTCCCACCTCGACGATGTCGAGGAACGGAACCTGGACCGGCAGGCCGTGCCGGCGTCCGCCGATGTAGTACTCGGCGGCCGCCTCGGGCTGGCCGTGCTGGACCACGCACACCTTGGCGCTGGTGCCCCCCATGTCGAAAGCGATGAGGTCGTGCAGCTGCAGGCCGGTGCCGAGCCATGCGGCCCCTGTCACTCCTGCCGCAGGCCCGGACTCCATCGTCCGCACCGGCTGCCGCACCGCGACGTCGGAGGTCATCACCCCGCCGTTCGACTGGGTGATGAGGAGCGGCGCCGCACAGCCGCTCTGCTTGAGATGTCCCGCGAGCTTGGCTACGTAGGTGCCCACCAGTGGGCCGACGTACGCGTTGGTCACCGCCGTACAGGTTCGCTCGTACTCTCGCGCTTCTCCGGACAGATCGGTCGAGGCGCATACGTACACCTCGGGTCGAGCGTTCCGCACCACCTCGGCCGCTCGCCGTTCGTGATCGACGTTGGCGTACGCATGGATGAAGCAGATGGCGATCGCCTCGATCTCCGGAGGCAGGCCCGCCACGATCGCCTCCACCTGATCCTCATCGATCGCCTCGATCACTTCGCCCGTCGCGGCGAGCCTCTCGTCGATCTCCAGCCGATGCTCGCGAGGGACGGGGCAGGGAGGAGGCTTGAAGAACAGGTTGTACATGTCGGGCCGGTTCTTGCGTCCCATCTCGAGCACGTCGCGAAACCCGCGCGTCGTCAGCAGCGCTGTCCGCGCCCCTGTCCCTTGCAGCACCGCATTGATGGCGACCGTCGAGCCGTGCAGGAACATCGACGTCTCACCGAGGGCGATGCCGGCCTTCTCGATCACCGCGACCACGCCTCTGACAGGTTCGTCGGGTACGGTCAGGACCTTGGCTCGCGTGATGTGACCTGAATCGTGCCGCCAGGCGGCGAGGTCCGTGAAGGTTCCGCCGATGTCGACCGCGACCCGCCACGGGGCCGTCATGCCGGTCCCGCCTTGACGGGATTGCGCATGGTTCCGATCCCGTCGATTTCGGTCTCGACGATGTCGCCCGCCTGAAGCCAGCGAGGTGGCACCCGCGACTGGCCGACCCCACCCGGGGTTCCGGTCATGATCAGGTCTCCGGGCTCGAGGGTCGCCACTTGCGAGACGTAGGCGATCACGTCGGCGAAGTCGAAGATCAGGTTGGCCAGCACGTCATCTTGCAGGAGCTCGCCGTTGACTCTGCATCGGACGTGGCGCCCGGCCGGATCACCGAACTCATCGGGGGTGACGATCCACGGGCCCAGGGGAAGGAAGGTGTCGAAGCTCTTGCCCAGAAGCCATTGGCCGCCGGGTTTCTTGAGCTGCCAGTCCCGCGCCGAAACGTCGTTGCCGGCGGTGTACCCGGCGACGTGGTCGAGAGCTTCCTCGCGCCTGATGTCGCGTCCGCCTCGGCCGATGACGATCACCAGCTCGGCCTCGTAGTCGACCCGGCGTGGCGCGGCCCTGGGCAGGACTATGGCGTCGTAGGGCCCCGTCAAGGTGGAGGGCAGCTTGGAAAAGATGACGGGCTCGGACGGCCGCTCGAAACCCGATTCCTCCATGTGCGGCACATAGTTGATGCCGACGCACACGACCTTGGACGGCCGTTCGACGGGCGCAAGCAGCGTCACCTCGGCCAGTTCATGGGGCGTTCCCTTCACCGGGTCGATCGCGAAGGGATCGCCGACCTCGAAGACGCGGCCGTCCTCGAAGAACCCGAACTTTGCCGGGCCGCCGTTGGCCGAGAAGCGTCCAATCCGCATCTGCTCTACCCGGCCTTCAAGAGCGATCGGGCGATCACCCGAAGCGCGAGCACGTCCTCGGCGCCTTCGAAGATGCTCAGCACGCGCGCGTCGACAAAGTAGCGCGATACATCTGTCTCCTCCGCGTAGCCCGCGCCGCCGTGGAGCTGCATCGCGTCGCGGGTCACCTGCTCAGCCGCGCGCGACGCGTAAAGCTTGGCCAGCGAAGCTTCCATCTGGCCCTCGCCCCGACCGACCAGGCGCGCCGCGCGGTAGCTGAGCCGGCGCGAAGCCTCCAGCCGGACCGCCATCATGCCCAGGGTCGCGCGGGGCAGGCCGTACTCGGCGATGGGCTTGCCGAACACCACCCTCTCGCCCGTATACCTCACTGTCGCCTCCAGAGCGGCCTGCATGAGGCCCACCGCCCTGCCCGCGGTCTGCAGCCGGCCCATCGCAAAGCTCTCGAGCTGCAGGTAGAAGCCGCGGTTCAACCATTCGTCGCCACCGACCAGCGCGGCCTCGGGCAGCAGGAACCGGTCGAACGAGAGCTCGAACGTGTGCATGCCCCGGTACCCGATCGTGGGGATCGCACGTCCCTTCATGAGGCCGCCACCTGGCTGCCTGTGCTCGAACTCATGGCCGGCGAAGGCCGGTTTCTCGAGGACGAAAACAGAAAGGCCGCGATGACCGGCGTCGCCTGTCCGCAGCAACAGCATCACCAGCTCGGCGCGCCCGGCGAACGTGCACCAGAACTTGGTGCCGTCTACCAGCCAGCCGCCCTCGGTCCGATCCGCGCGGCAGCGGAGGCTCGCGACGTCGGAGCCGAAGTCGGGCTCGGTGGTGGCCACCGCCACGAGCTGCTTGCCGCCGGCGATCGCCGGCAGCCAGCGCTGCTTCTGCTCCTCGGTGCCCGCGCGCACCAAAGCGCGGACCAGGATCTCCGGCCGCGTGATCAGGCTTCCGCCCGCGGCCAGCGAGGCCGCAGACAGCTCCTCGGTGACGATGAGCATGGATTCGAAGTCTTCTGCCTCGCCATGCGAGCCGCCATACTCCTCGGGGATCGAAAGGCCGAACACGCCCAGCTCTGAGACGCCGCGGATGAGGTCCTCCGGGATGTCGAGGTCGCCTCGATGGATGGCCGCCGCGTGCGGGGCGATCTTGGTCCTGGCGAAGTCGCGGAAGGTGGCACGCAGCATGCGTTGCTCTTGAGTCGCGCCCAGGTCGGCCAGCGAGCGACCGTCGAACGCGATCTGCTCGGGCAGGTGCCTGCGACGCAGGCCGAGCGCGGCGAGCGCGTCATCGGTCGCCGAGTCGGCGATGTGCCGAGCCAGCGGATCACCCGTCGCACGCGCCCACTCATCGCATGCCTCGGCCGCCTCGACCCTCGCGTACGCCCAAGCCAGCTCGTTGGCGGCGACCTGGTTCTCGTCGACGTCGCCACTGGGTATGAGCGTGCGGACCTGCGCGAGCAGTTCGTCGCGGGCTGCCCTCAACTCCCTCATCGGGTCACTATCCTTGTCTCGCGATGGGAATCAAGGAAGGTTGGCGCGGACGTTTCTGGGAAGACTTCGAGATAGGCGACATCTATGAGCATCCGCTCGGGCGCACTATCAACGCCGTGGACAACAGCTGGTTCACGCTCCTGACGCAGAACACGGCGCCGGTCCACTTCGACGCCAACTACGCGGCCCAGACCGAGTTCGGCAAACCGCTGGTCAACTCCTGCCTGACGCTCGCCCTCATAACCGGCCAGTCCGTCACTGACATCTCGCAGAACGTGATGGCGAACCTGGGCTGGGACGAGGTGCGAATCCCCAACCCGGTCTTCGAAGGCGACACCATCTACTCGCGGTCCGAGGTCCTCGAAAAGCGCGAATCCAAATCGCGCCCCAATGTCGGCCTGGTCACGGTGAGGACGACAGGTTTCAACCAGGACGGCAAGGAGGTCATGTCCTTCAAGCGCACCGCCCTGATCTACAAGCGCGGCCAGGCGCCCAGGATCGCCCGCCTGCGACCGAAGTCCTGACGTCAATTCACGCTCGGCGATAGCGCGCCCGGCCGCATGACGGCGGCGCGGCCCAGCTGCGCCATGACTCGGCCCAGCTCCGGTTGTTCGTCGAGGGCGAGCAGGTCCCTCTCAAGCGACCCGGCGCCCTCGTCACCCAGGGCAAGCGACGCGTTGGCTCGGAACTTCTCGCGGATGTCCTCGTCTCGCATCGGGTTGCCGGTGCTGCCCCGCTGATGCGGCAGGTCGGCCGTGTGCACCTTGCCGTCGACGGTGGTGACTCGCGCGCCGCCGGGGAAAGCCTCGGGGTACGTCTCGTAGGCGAGGACCTCATAGCCGACGCGCCGGGCGACCTCGAGCAGTCTCGGATCGGCGATGCGCTGCGGGGTGAACGTGTCGACGCCGACAGTCCCGTCGACCAGCAGCGCCGCGATCGCGAACTGCAAGCTGAACTTCGCCTCGTACGGCGTGCGCGGCCGGACCTTCGTGGCGGCGGGTTCGAGCACGAAGGCGACAGCGTCCGCCGGCACCGTCGCGACCACTCCGGTCACGTCATCCGCGCGCAATCGCTTTTCATTCACGATCATGCGGACCGCATCCAGGCTGGCGTGCGAGAAGTGGCAGGCGGGATAAGGCTTGAACGCGATGTTTGGTGTCTCCCACCTCCGGCCCAGGTCGCCGAGCTGGGTGTCGAGCCCGCTGTGAGCATTCCCCACAAATGCGGCGTAGAGGCCGAAGCGACCTTCGAGGACCGTCCGCGGTCCAGTCGTGCCGCGCATGGCCAACCGTGCAGCCTGGATCCCGGCCTGAGCCGCCCAGCCTGGATGCAGAGGCTTGGTTGCGGAGCCATCACCCAGATACTCGAACAGCCCTGACGCCAGGCTGCCGGCCAACCCGAGCGCGTTGGCAAGAGCCTCGGGTCCGAGACCCATGAGGCGACCGGCGGCAGCGGTGGCGCCGAAGATGCCGCACACCGATGTGGGGTGGAAGCCGCGGCGATGGAACTCGAGCGGCGCGGCCATGCCGATCCGGATCGCTGTCTCGGAGCCTGCAATGAATGCTGCGACGAGCTCGCGACCCGATGCCCCGACGGCCTGCGCCGCCGCCAGCGCGGCGGGGAGCACTGTGACGCTCACGTGCATGCCTGACGCGGTGTGCGTGTCGTCGTAATCGAGGAAGTGGCAAAGCATCCCATTCGCGAGCGCCGCGCTTGGCGCGGGCAGGAGCGTCTCGTGACCGATCGCGGTGCTCTCCGGCCGGCCGCCCTGCTCGACGGCCAGGCTGAGCGCCTCGCCGCCGACCCCCAGAGCGCGCGCCGCAAGGCCACAGCCGATGGTGTCGACGATGTGCAGCCTGGCGGCGGCGACGACCTGCGCCGGGATGTCGTGCCAGCTCAGGTCGGCTGTGAAACGGCTGATCCGCTCGGTCCCGGTGCTCACCAGCGTGGCCCCGCCGGGATCAGCCCGCGGGAGTGTGGGGTTTGGAAGCGCCCAGCTGCTCGGCTTCCTGGCGCGTCACCTCGAGAATGCGATCGATCGCCGCCTCAGCGACGCCGATGGGCACGAAGCACAGGCCGGTTTCGTCAGCGATCACGAGATCCCCAGCGTGAACCTGCACGCCTCCGCATGCAACAGGCTGGTTGATCGCCACCGCCTCCACCCGCCACTTGCCGGTCTTCGGTGTCAGAATCCGAGCCCAGACAGGGAGCCCCAACGCCTGGATCTGCTCCAGGTCTCGGATCCCACCGTCGACGATGCAGGCAGCAAGGCCGGCCTGAACCGCGCTCTGGGCTCCAATGCCTCCGAGTACCGAAACGGCGGGGATTCCGCCGACCTCGATCACAGCCACGTCGCCCGGCTGGGCCATCGCGAACGCAGCGTGATGCGTCAGGCGGCTCTGGCTCTGGCGAAGGTCCGGGTGCGACGAGGAGCGCCTCTCGGGTAGATAGCGGATGGTCAGGGCCTGACCGACGACGCGAACCGGTCCGGTCCGGAGGCCGAGAACGTCGGTCGAGACCGAAAGCGCGTACCCGAGCTCGTCCAGGACGTCTGATGCAGTGCTGGACAGCCCCGTGAGCGCGGCGACGGCGGCAAGCCTCTCGCGAGAGATGCGTTTGAAGTCGGCCGGGCGAACGTCGCCTGGTTCGAACGTGCCTACGCCCACGTCCCCGCTGACCGGTATCAAGGAGCTCTCCGTCACGCGCTGGTCAATGTTAAGTGAAATGGGGTAAGTGAAATGGCGTTCCATCGGCGGTGCGGGCTGGCAGCGATCAATCGCGCTTTTCGAGCGCGTGGAACTTCGCCACCGGATCGGTCCTCGAATATCGAACGTAGCTGGCCGAGAAGGCGGGCGTCGCCGGCGCGAGCTGCGATGCCGGCAGGCGCGGAAGCGTGCCCACGCTGCCTGCCTCCACCAGCAGCGCCGCGCCGTCGTTGGTCTCCTCGCCTGGGCCGAACGCGCGGGCCTGGATCACACCCGGCTCCGCCGCCAGATTCCCCGCTGTCGGGCCGAGGTCGGGGCTCCCCTTGAAGACGACCACGAGCAGGGCGCCACAGTCCTCGTCGATGGTTGAGTCGCCTGGCGACTGCTGCTTGAACGTGAGCCGCTGCCAGCCCTTGACCCGCGCGAGGTTACGGCGGCTCCACGCGGTGAAGCCAGACCCCGTCATCGATCGGTAAGCGGCGCTCCTGAGAACGCCGAATTCCTGGAGGTCGTACACCGCCAGGTATCGGGGCCAGCCCTCCACGGCGACGAATCGTGCAGCGGTGTCGATGCCCGGCACTGCCTGCATCTGGGGCAGGTGCTCGAAGTCATACCAGTCGTTGAACTCCTCGTCCATGACGGCAGTGGGCTCCATAATCGCCATCAGCAGGGCTCGCTGGGTCATCGACTTCATCCCCCCTTGTTGACACGGTTTCTCGTGAGTTTAGAATGCTCTTCCAGGAATGACTTCGCAAGGGCGCCGCATCGATTTGCGCTCTGAGGTCGTCACCCGACCCACCGCGGATATGTGGGCGGCCATGCAGGAGGCCGAGATCGGATGGCCTCAGCGCGGCGACGACGAAAACGTCAACGAGCTCGAGAGGCGCGGCGCCGAGCTGACCGGAATGGAGGCTTGCCTTTTCGTCTTCACGGCGAGCCTTGGCAACCTGCTGGCCATGATGCTCTCGACTGCGCGAGGCGACCAGGCGATCCTCGAGGCCGACGCGCACCAGGTGTGGATCGAAGGCTGGAACGTCGCGAACATCTGCGGCCTCTACCCGCGGCTCGTCGCCTCCGAAACCGGGGCCATGCCGCTGGGCGACGTCGAGGCGATCCTGAACGAGTGGCGCGGGCCGGCCCCCGCGCGGCCCACATTAAAAGCCCACGAATAGCCCCACAAACACCAAGGCGGCCCCAACGAGCCCCGCGAACAACAGCAGGCGCGCGCCCCCCTCG
>JBGOTG010000037.1:0-15789 GCA_041476405.1 Candidatus Dormibacteraceae bacterium
CTGGCGTGTGTTATTTGTCCCGGGAGGTTCCAGCAGGGGCCGGCACTTCCTCATGCCGGTAAGAGGACGCCAACTCCTTGATCTTCGGCGGCAGGGCGCCGGCGACCACATCCGCGAGCGTCACCTCTTCCAGGACCGCGCGCACGTTGCTGCGGACCGCCATCCAGACATCGGCCAGCGGCTGGGCAGCGCCTCGGTAACCGAGCTCGCCGATCCTGGAGTCGTGCAGGTTGACGAGCGGCCCCTCGACGACCCGGAGGATCTCGGCCAGGGTGATCTGCTCTGGCGGCCGGCTCAGGGCATATCCACCGGCTGAACCGCGGCTGCTGCGGACGAGCCGCGCTCGTTTGAGCTCGCCCAGGATGCCGAGCAGGAACCGCAGCGGGATGTCCTGCATCGCCGCGATGTGCTCGGCGTTGACAGGGGGATCGTGGGGCTCGCTCGCGAGCTGGGCCATGGCTCGGAGTGCGTAATCGGCTTTGGCTGAAACCCTCATGCCATCCTGGCTTGGCAGGATAACCGCACTCTCATGCGTTATGAGAGGTAGGGCTTGCGCGAAAGAACTTTCTGAGACGGCCCGCCAGTGTGGGTTCCTTGGGAGGGAGTTACTCCAGCAGGCCGTCTCGCGTCGCAAGTTTGCTGCCCGGCTCCAAATATTGCAATCGTCTTTTCCATTGGTCGAGCTCATGGAAATCAATGAGCCTCCGGCGTGGTTATCAACCAAGCCGCCGCCGCAGAGCGGGCTCCCTTACGCGGGCAAAAGGGCGGCGTTGGCGCGCAGGCGAGCGTCGTAGCGGCTCAGGGTGGCCAACGGCAGCGACTGGTAGCCGACGGGCAGCTCGAGCGAGTTCGCGCCAAGGGAGACGGCAGCTCCGATGGTCGTGCTGAGGTTGCCGACTTTGGCCATCACCGCCGTCTGAAATGCGATCGGCGGCCCCAGGCTGTGAATCTGGTCGTACATGTCTGGGTACTGAAGCGGCGTTCGAAGGGAGTTGTTGGCCAGCACGCAGCGAGCTCCTAGGGTTGAGCGGCAGAAGCCCATCATCTGGTCGGTGAAGGCCTCGTCACCCTTGACCCGGCCGCTGTCGTCCACCACCTGGTAGGGGTTGAGCGAGAGATCGGATCGCGTCTGGGCCCAGACCAGGTGGCTGACGATCTCCTCCCGGTGGCATCGCTGGTCCGATGCGATCGTGAATCCCGCCGCCAAAAGGGCATGGACGGTCGTCGGGCTCGATACGTCTCGGATGAACGGTTCGGGGTAGGCCGTCGAGCAGCGGGAGATGGTCACCTCCCTCACTTCGGGCGCGGAGTCATACCTCGCCGCGAGCTTGGCCTGCAGGTCGTCGTAAGCGGCTCCGAACGCATCGGTCCAGAAGCGGCCGATGGTCCCCGACTTGCCAGTGACCGGGTCGACTATCGCGACCGGCGCGCCACCAAGCGACTTGACCCAGTCCGGCGCGTAGACCCCGGCGTACACCCGCACCTTGATGCCCATCCTGGCGGTCGAGTCGAGTCGGTCAAGCGCAGCGATCGCGTGGTCGATGGCGTTGTCCCCCGGGATGGCCGCTCCGGGGGTTGGCTGGAGGTCGCGCCAGTACACATTTGCGACGAAGCCACCGAACGCCGAGACGAGTGGCGCCGGAGGTGGTCCGCTGCGGTCGAGCAGCCCGGCCAGTACAGGCTTGAGCGGGAGGGGCGATGGGCTCGCCGCCGGGGATGGGGTCCCGCCGGTGACGACTGGAGAGGGCTGCTGGGCGGAGCTGTCGCCGCCTGAGCAGGCCGTCCCGAGGAGGCTGCAGGCGAGGACTGCCAAGACCGCGTGGCGGGGCGGCCAGCCGCGCGGTCCACTAAGGCTTGACAAGGGGAAACGCCCAGGCGATCGCAGCCAGCCCGATCACAACGGTCACGGCAAGGGGAATGAGCCCGACGCGCACGAAATCGCTCCAGCGGTATCCGCCCAGGCCCTGGATGATCATGTTCGTCTGGTAGCCGATCGGCGTGAGGAACGACGCGGAAGCGCCGACAAGGATGGCCATCACGAACGCTCGCTGGGACAGGTGGGCCTCGGCGGCGGTCGCGAGGGCGATCGGGAACATCAGGATCGCCGCGGCGTTGTTCGTGACCACCTGGGTGATGATGACCGTGGCCAACATAACGCCGGCGAGGATGCCGACTGGCCCGAGTTGATGGAAGGCGTCGATCAGCAGCGTGGCGGATTCTCTGGCCAGACCGCTCTGGCCAACTGCCGCGCCGATGCCGAAGCTGCCGCACAGCACCACGAGCACGGTCAGGTCGATAGAGGCGCGCGCCTCCCATGGCCGGACGACACGAAAGACGACCATGAGACCGGCAGCGATCACCGACGCAACGAGCACTGTGGCGAGGCCTGTCACGATCGCCAGAATGAACCCGGCCAGAACGAGCTCCACCACGATTCCCTTGCCCCGGCGCACTATCGTCGGCGCGCCGTCGGGGCTCGCGACCAGGGCGAACTCCCTGCTCTCGCCGGCCCGCTGCTTGAAATCTCCCCCGGCCAGCACCAGCAGCACATCGCCTGCGTGCAGCGCGACGTCACCGAGCTTGCCGGGAACGCTCTCCCCTGAGCGGTGGATGGCCACCACCGCGCCGTCGTAGCGAGAGCGAAACCCGATCTCCTTGAGCGTCCTGCCGGCAAGCTCCGACTGGCCGCCGACCACCGCCTCGAAGAAGCGCCGGCGCGGCCCGGAGGTGACCGCAAAATCGGGGTCGCCGACCGGTACGAGGCCGGCCACCCGGTGCAGGTCGACGACCCTGGTCACATTGCCCGTGAAGACCAGCCGGTCGCGCTCCTCGAGCCGGTGGTCGGGGCCGACCGCGCCGGTCGCCGCGCCGTTGCGGCTGATCTCGACGAGGAACACGCCGTCCAGGTTTCGAAGCCCGGCCTCCCCGACTGTGCGGCCCGCGAGGCCGCCGCCTGGCACGACCTCCATCTCGACCGTGAACGCACGTGGGTCGGTGAAACCCTCGCTTGGAGCCTTCCGGTCGCTGACCAACCAGGGTCCGAGCAGGATCAGCACGGGCAGGACGACAAGGCAGATCGCAATGCCGACCGGGGCCGGCTCGAACAAGAACAGCGGACGGCTGCGGGCTGCGGTCAACAGGCCGGAGATCACCACGTTGGTGGTCGTGCCGATCGCTGTGATCATCCCGCCCACCAGGATCGCCAGATTGAGCGGCAGGAGATACCACGACGGCCGGCGGCCGGTGCGGCGCGCCCAGGCGGCCACGATCGGCGCGCTCATCGCTGTGAGTGGCGTGTTGTAGATGAAGGCCGATACCCCAGAGACCGGCGCCAGCAGGCGGGCGAGCTCGCCGCGCCCGGGCCGCTGAGATGCGGGAGGTTGTGTGCTCAGGAGGCGCGAGGTCAGACCTTCCAGCGCGCCTGTTGCGTGAACCGCGCCGGCGAGCACGTAGAGCGCCGCAATCGTGACAGGCGCCTCGTTCGAGAAGCCGGCCAACGCCTGGGTGGTCGTGATGACGCCAGGCGCCACGAGCGCCGCCACCGCACCCATCACCGTCACCGGCGCCGACAGGCGTTCGGTCGCGAGGACGACGATCACGACGACCACGACCGCCAGCGTGTACCAGGCCTGCCAGGGCATGACTTTTACCGTAGCCGCCCGACCCGGTAGGCGGGTCGGGCTAAACCTCCGTCAGGAACGGGTCGGCTGTCCGGCCACCTCGCCGGCCGACTCGAGAAAGCCCTCCCGCCTCAGGTAGTCAAGGATCAGATCGGCCGACTCGTGGGCGCTCAGCGCCGCTGTGTCCACCACCACCTCCGCGTCAGCCGGCTCCTCGTAAGGGTCGGATACCCCGGTGAACTCCTTCACGATCCCGGCCCGGGCTTTTGCATACAGGCCCTTGCGGTCACGTGCCTCGCAGGTTTCGATCGAGGTGGCCAGGTGCACGAGCACGAAGCCGCCGTGGGGTTCGACCATGGCACGGACCTGCTTGCGGGTCGCGTCGTAAGGCGCGATCGGGGCGCAGATGGCGATGCCGCCGGCCTTTGTGATCTCTGACGCGACATACCCGATCCTGCGGATGTTGAGGTCACGGTGCTCGCGTGAGAAGCCAAGCTCGGACGAAAGGTTCTTGCGCACCTGGTCGCCGTCGAGGACCGTCAGGCTTCGCCCGCCGCTCTCCAGGAGCTTGACCTGAAGGACGTTGGCGATCGTCGACTTGCCGGCGCCCGAGAGCCCGGTGAAGAAGACCGTGAACCCCTGCTGCGAGCGCGGTCGGTGCGTGCGCCGCAGCTCGCGCGCCACCTCCGGGTAGGTGAACCAGGTCGGCAGCTCTGCGCCCGCGACCAGGCGTTCGCGCAGCTCGGTTCCGGAGATGTTGAGCGGCTTGAGGCCTTCTGGAACCTCGTTCTCCGGGAAGTATTCGTCGCGCTCCGCGACGTACACGAGCATCGGGAACGGGACCATGCCGATTCCGATCTCGTCTGCATAGCGGCCGAGCACGTCCTGGGCCTCGTAGGGTCCATAGAAAGGAGTGCCCTTGCTGTCCTTGCCGGGGCCTGCGTGGTCGCGACCGACGATGAGGTGCGTGCAGCCGTAGTTCTTGCGGATGATGGCGTGCCACACAGCCTCTCGCGGTCCGCCCATCCTCATCGCCAGCGGGAGCAACGACATCATCGCGGTGCCCTCCGGGTAGCGGGCGAGGAGAGCCTCGTAGCAGCGAACTCGCGTGTAGTGGTCGACGTCGCCCGGCTTGGTCATACCAACCACAGGGTGGATGAGGATGTTGGCGTCGACGGTGGCGGCCGCCCGCATGGTCAGCTCCTGGTGCGCGCGGTGCATCGGGTTTCGAGTCTGGAAGGCGACCACGCGGGTCCAGCCGCGACGCTTGATCTCAGCCTGCACCTGCCGAGGGGTGAGGCGGTCCTGGACGAAGTCGTAATGGGTTGGCAGCTGGATCCCATCGACCTTCCCCGCGACGTAGACAGGGTTGGTCCGATTCAAGAGCATGGCGACGCCTGGATGGCCGGGGTCGACAGTCCCGAAGACCTGCTGCGCCTCCGCCTCGCGGTCGGGGCGGTACAGCTCCTCCACGTGGAGGACCGCCAGCATTACTCCCTCCGAGTCACGTAGCGCGAGCTGGTCACCCGGCTTGAGGTTTGCGGCCGCCTCTTCGGTGAGGTCGAGGACTATGGGCATCGGCCAAACCCTGCCGTCGGGGAGCCGCATGCCGGAGCACACGGACTCGTATGCCTGGCGGCCCATGAAGCCGCGCAGCGGCGAGAAGGCGCCGTTCATGAGCAGCTCCAGGTCGCAAAGCTGACGGTCGCTGAGGTCCCAGGAAGGAAATGAAGCGCTGGCCGCCTTCAGCTCGGCCGCGCGATCCGCTGAGACCATTAGGTCCACCAGCTCGCCGCCATAAGCCGGGCGCGGCTCGCCGACAGACTCGGATTCGTCAAGCAATTGCAACAAGTAAAAGCCCTCCCTCCCAAATTCACTCGCGCCATCGCGGCTTCGAGCAGGCGCTTAGCTTACGGCAACTTCACCGCTCCGACCGGCAAGGTGTGAATTCGGGGACAAATGTCCCAGCACTGCCGGGATCGTCGCCGGGGGGCCGCTGAGCCAGACTGACCGAATGCGATCGCCAGCCAACCGCCGCCGGTTCCCCAGAATCGCGACGCCCGTCTACTACCGGCCGGCCGGTCCGGCGTTCCTGCACCACCGCAGGGCCACCGTCGACATCAGCCTTGGCGGAATGCGCGTGTACAGCGACGACGAGCTGTCGATCGGGACCCAGCTCGAGATCGAGCTTCTTCTCGACGCCGAGCAGACCCTCAGGTGCTGGGTGCGAATCGCCTGGATCGAAAGGCTGCCGCAGTCCGCCGGCGCCGCCTTTGACATCGGCCTCGAGTTCACCGACATCGCCGACGAGGATCGGCGCGCGCTGACCAAGGCGCTCAAGGCAGGAACCTGACTGGTTGTCGAGGCGCTTACGCTTGAGTGCGGCGGCGCCTCATGAGCCATACGCTCACCGCGACGACCGCGACCACAAGCACCGCGGCAATCGCGATCTCCTTGGTCTTGGTCATGTGGGTCGTGAAGAGATAGACGTGCTGACCGGTCATGTACGTCGTGAGTAGATGCATTGCTTTTCTCCTGCTGGTGCTGTGTCAGATCATTCAACAACACGATCCGGTCGGGGCGGAGGGGGACATGTGTCCCAACATCGGCCTCCCGGGACAAATGCACCGTCGACTTCCGTTTAAGCCGGTGGCGTGTGCCTCTGGGCAGGGTTAGGTTGAATCGTGAGACGGTCTGCTGGAAGAAACTCCCTCCCAAGGAACTAACCTGGCCGGCCGTCTCACTTGGGAAGTCAAACGCACCGATTGTAGAAGTTGATCGTTTTCCACGAAATTTGTTACGAGCCCCTTGGCAAATCCAAAGGGTTTGGTCCATCAGGAGGCGCCAGAACGCCGCGCCGGCGGTCCGCGCCCGGGTTCGCCTGCCATGATTGCGCGGGTGGGAGTTTCTAGGACCGGAGTTCCGACAGGCGAGCACGCGCTCGCTCGCGTACGCGTGCTCTACATCGCCGGGACCGGCAGAAGTGGCAGCACGTTGCTGGCGAACATCCTCGGCCAGGTGGACGGCATCTTCAACGCCGGAGAAGTCCGATACATCTGGGAACGGGGCATGCTCGAGAACCGCCTGTGCGGGTGCGGGAGGCGATTCGCCGACTGCCCGGTCTGGAGCGACATCCTGGCGCAGGCTTTCGGCGAATCCCCCCCGGCGGCCCAAGCCATGGCCGGCCTCCAGTCGAGCATGACCCGGGTTCGCCACGTGCCAGGCCTCGTCGTGGGCCGCGAGACCGGGAAGGGACCGGCCTACGACTCTTATCGAGCCGACCTCGGGCGCCTCTACCGCGCCATCGCCCACGTCACCCGCAGCGAAGTGGTGGTCGATTCTTCCAAGCTCCCGACGTACGGTCGCCTGCTCGGCTCGATACAGGACATCGACCTCACCGTCGTGCAGCTCGTGCGCGACCCACGCGCCGCGGCGGGCTCCTGGGCGGCGAACAAAGTCCAGCCGGATCGAGAGGTTTCGGGTTACATGGAGCGCCTCTCACCCGCCCACTCGGCGCTCCTCTGGGACCTGTGGAACTCGACCGCCAGGTCCTTCCTGTCCCGAGCCTCGACTCGATATCTCACCCTGAGATACGAGGACTTCGTGGCCGAGCCGCGCGAGTCGGTCAAGCGAATCGTCGACCTGCTCGGCAAGGCTGACGCCAAGCTCCCATTCGTAGATCCCAGGACCGTCATGCTCGAGCCCAACCACACGGTGGCGGGAAACCCCGACCGCCTTAGGGCGGGAGAGGTGACGATCAAGGCAAGCGGCGGCGCCGGGAGCCGCCTGCGAAAGCGAGACGGGATGCTGGTCACCGCGCTGACGCTGCCGGTCCTGGTCCGGTTCGGCTACCCGCTGGTCCCGCCGAGGGCGCGCGAAGCCACCGGGCAGATCGGAATCCAGCACCTGCCGGCACCGCTGCGGACCTGGCGGAGGCTTCAGCGCCACTGGCGGTGGGGCCGGGAAGAAGGATTCTGGCGCCTGGTCGAGGAGGACCAGCTCGATCCCCGGACTCGATTTGCCGGCGCCCGACGGCGCCGCGAGTGGCGGCGGCGCAACCGGATCGCGCCTGGGACCACGACGCCGGTCTTTCTCGTGGGGCTGCAGCGGTCAGGCACCAACATGGTGGCTCGTGCCCTCGAGGCCAACCCGGAGTTCGAGGTTCGCAACGAGAGCGATCGGGCTGCCTTCGACCGTTTCAGGCTCCGCCCCGACGCGGTGGTCCGCGACCTGGTCATTCGCTCACGCCAGCGCTTCCTGGTGCTGAAGCCACTGATCGACTCGCACCGGGTCGACGAGCTGCTCGACGGGCTGGGTACGCCGACCCACGGCAAAGCGTTGTGGACCTACAGATTGGTCGACGGGCGGGGTCAGTCGGCGCTCTCCAAGTTCGGCGACAACAACCTGCAGGTGCTGCGGGCGATCTCGCTCGGCCGCGCAGGCGACCTCTGGCAGGCCCAACGGCTGTCAGCCGACTCCGTCGAGCTGGTTCGCGGGCTGGACCTGGACCACGCGTCGCCGGAGACCGCGGCCGCCGTCATCTGGTACCTGCGCAACTCGCTCTTCTTCGAGATGGGCCTGGACGCCCGCAATGACACCCTTCTCGTCTCCTACGACCGCCTGCTGGACGATCCCGATGGCCAGGTGCGTCGCATGTGCGATTTCCTCGGGACCGAGTTCGTCCCCGCCATGACCGTGGGAATCGGTCGCAGGTCGGCAGCCGGCCGGCCTCCGCTCGCCCTGGAACCGGTGGTCAGGCTTCGCTGCAACGAGCTCGAGAAGCGTCTCGAGGAGGCGTGCTCCAGCCGCGTGACGCTGTGAGCGTGCCGGAGCGTCCGCGGAGGCGCACCAGGTCGCTGATCCGCCAGGCAGGGTCGACGAGCGTGGTCGCCGGGCTTGCCGTCCTGGCGGGTTTCGGCCTCGACATCGTCATTGCGGCCACCTTTGGAGCGGGCCCTGTCACCGACTCCTTCTTCGTCGCCGCCCGGGTGCCGCTGGGAATCTGGGCGCTGGCAGTCGCCGCCGCCAACCAGGCGCTGGTGCCTGCATTCGCCACCTCCATCGCCAAGCGAAGCGAGCAAGCGACGTGGCAGCTTGCCTCCATCATCATCACGTCTACCCTGTCGGTCGGCGCCATCTTGGTGGCGGCCGTTTTCCTGCTGGCAGGCCCGCTTGTCGCTTTGACAGCCCCCGGCCTTCCGGTTGGCGAGGCAAGGCTGGCGACCCAGCTGATCCCAATAACCTTCGCGATGATTCCGCTGGTCACGACGACAGAGGTCTTGCGCGCTCTGCTGAACGCGCGCTTCTCCTTCGTGGTGCCGGCGACCACCAACATCGTCCTGTCAGGCACCGCTGCGGCGGTCATCCTCCTCTTCCGGCACGACCCCCACGTCCTCGCATGGGCCTACCTGGCCGGGGCCGTCCTGCAGGTGACCTTTATTTTTCTGTTCGCGGTCGGCAAGGGGTTCCGCTACCGACCGTCGTGGCGCCTGCGCGACGCGCATTTCAGGTCCGTGACGAAGCTTTCTGTGCGGCCGATCGTAGCGGGCGCGCTGAACCCGGTGACACGGATCGCCGAGCAGATCTTGCTGTCTTTCCTCCCGCCAGGTTCGATCACCATCATCGCCTACGGCTACCGCCTCATCAGCGCTGTCGGCGGGACCATCTTCTTCAGGTCGGTGATGGTGACGCTCTTGCCTCGCCTGTCGGCGGCCGGGACGGACCCCGCCGAGATCAACAGGCTCACGCGGCAAGGCCTGCGGATCATGCTCGGTCTGTCCCTGCCCTTGACGGCGTTCGTGGCGGTCCTGGCTCGACCGGGAGCCCTCGTGGTCTTCCAGCGCGGCCGGTTCACCCGCGATGACGCGCTGTTGTTGGGCGCTGTGATCTGCGTATACGCGTTCAGCCTCGTCGGCTCCGCGGTGCAGCGGGCGCTGATGGCTCCGTTCTTCGCGCTCCTGGACACCCGGACTCCGCTCCGCAACACGATCTACGGTGTGTTGGCGAACCTCGTCCTCCTGCCGGCAGCGGTAGGCGGGCTAGCCCTGTTGGGTGGCAAGCCGGTGATCGGCGTGGCATTGGCCTTCTCACTCGCCGTGTACGTAAACGTGGCTCACGGCGCTTACCGGGTTCGGGCCATCGCGGGATGGCCCTGGATCGGCCTGGGTTGGTTCATCCTCAAGCTGCTCGTTGCCTCGGGCCTCAGCGCTGTCGTGATGCTGCTCGCGGAGGGCTGGCTGCAGCTCGACCGGCCTCATTCCAGGCTCTTCGAGCTCGCCGGGGTCGCCGGGGTGGGCCTGGCCGGCCTGGCCGTGCTGGCCGCGGTCCTCGGCCTCTCGTCCATCCTGCCGAGAAAGGGCGATGGGACGGAAGTCCTCTTGCGCTCGGCGCCCTGATCTGAGATAACTGCTAGGCGCAGTTGATACCGCGCAAAGGGGAGGGAGTTTGATCGGTGCGCTGAGGCAGCGCGCTTTGGGGCCGGATTGGTTCCCAAAGGCCCTGTTCGGGCTTGGAATTGCCGCGATCCTCGCGGTGTCGGTCGAGGCCGCCTACGAACTGGCGGTCGGCGGCCCGAAGCTGCTCGTGGTGATCCCCATCACCGCCCTCCTCGGGATCGCGCTGGTGGTCGTCGGCCTGGTCAACTTCCAGGTCTTCGTGTTCACGACGATCGCGGTCCGCGCCAGCCTGGACATCGCTCGTCCGGACCTGGGCAACAACGGCGCCTCAGGCGTCGGGTCGGCGGCCGCCTCAGGACTCGACCCGGCGGGCGCTCTGGCCGTTGTGTTCATGGTGGCTTCGCTCTTCTGGTTCATGTCGCGCAGGATGGGCAAGGAAACCTCTCCGCCACCCTCGGTGCACAGGGTTGCCCTGTTCACGTTCGCAACCGCCGGCTACCTGAGCGTGATCGCGTCCTCGCGCCCCTTCGTGAGCCTCCTGGAGGCTGTCCGAGTCTCGGCGGTCGCGGTGATGCTCGCCGTGCTGGAGGTCATGCTCGTCAACCGGATCGCGATCAAGAGGTTGATCTTCGCGATCTATCTCTCCGCGCTGCTCCCGGTCGGCCTCACGCTCTTCTACATCGTCCTGCACAAGCCGCAGTTCTCGAGCGGCGGTTTCGATCGCTATCAAGGCACCTTTTCGCAGCCGAACCCGTTCGCGATCTACCTGACGATGCTCATCGTGATGGGGGCCGCACTGCTGCCCCACCTCCAGATCCGGGTGCGCATCGCGATGATCCTGCTGATCGCGGCATGCGTCGTGTGCCTGTATCACACGTACACGCGCAGCGCCTGGGTCGCCACAGTCATCGGGCTCATCGCTGTCGCGATCGTCGGACGCCGGAAGATGCTCGGGGCGGCGCTCTTCGCCGCCCTGGTGATCGGGCTTCTCGCCGTCCCCACCATCGGCCAGCGTTTCGAGGACCTCGCATCGGTGGCCGGCGGCACGACTGTCAACGCGCAGGGCAACACCTCCAACTCGCTGGAGTGGCGATTCGCCTTCTGGAGCCAGGTGCTGCCTCTAGCGGACCAGAACCCGGTGACCGGGATCGGTTTGAAGATGAGCACGTTCCTGACCGACGTGGCGAAAGAACCTCACAACGACTTCCTTCGCGCCTACGTCGAGACAGGGATCGTGGGCGCGCTGGCCTACTTCGCCCTGCTCGTCAGCATGGTCTTGGTCGCGCGACAGAGCCTCAAGCTGGCCGGGCCAGGCTTCGATCGCAGCATCGCGGTCGGCTTCGCGGGATGCGTGATCGCATTCGTCCTCATCAGCCTGGTGTCGAACGTGATCACGGAGGTCATCGTCCTGTGGTACTACGTGGCATTCGCCGCCGCGGCTTACGCGGTGACCAAGTTCCCGGCCTCCGAGCGCGAGCCGGAGCCGGTGCGCCAACCGAAGCCTGATCGGCCGCTGCGAGCGGAAGGGTTGCCCTCCCGGGCATAGCTTGCGGATCCTTCACGTCAACAAGTTCCTGTACCGTCGCGGCGGCGCGGAGTCCTACATGTTCGACGTCGCCGACCTGCAGGAGACCCGCGGTGACGTCGTCGCGTTCTTCGGCATGGACCACCCTGACAACGATCCGATGCCGTACGCCGGCCACTTTCCCAGCTACGTGGAGTTCAGAGCCCCCTCGATGCCCTTCCGCTCCCGGCTGACGGCGTCGGCCAGGATGCTGTACTCCCGAACGGCCGAGCTGGGAATCGAAGCGGTGCTCAAGGACTTCCGTCCTGACGTCGTCCATCTTCACAACATCTACCACCAGCTCTCACCGTCCGTGCTGCGCCCGCTCGAGCGCGCCGGTATCCCGAGCGTCATGACGCTTCACGACTACAAGCTGGCCTGCCCCACCTACCAGTTCCTCGACCACGGCAGGCTGTGCGAGGCGTGTGTCGGCGGGCATTTCTACCACGCGGCCACCCATCGCTGTAAGGACGGCTCGCTGGCGGCCAGCGTGCTCGCCGCAGTCGAGTCGTACGCCCACGGCATCACACGGGCCTATGCGCCGGTTCACCTGTTCATCGCCCCGAGCCGGTTCCTCGCGGGCAAGATGAAGGAGGCCGGTGTCTTTCCCGACCGCATGCGGCTCCTCAACCACTTCGTCGACTCGGCCCCGATCGCCGTCAAGAAGAATCCGGGAGGCCCCTTCGTGTTCGCCGGTCGCCTTTCGTCGGAGAAGGGGGTCGACGTTCTCATCAGGGCGGCCGGACGAGCTCCTGGCGTCAACGTCGACGTGCTCGGCGACGGACCGGCGCGCCCCGAGCTGGAGCAGCTCGCGGCCGATGTCGCACCTGGCCGGGTCCGCTTTCATGGCAGGGTCGGCAAGCCTGCTGTGCACGAGGCGATGCGGTCCGCGACGGCGGTCGTGGTGCCCTCCCGGTGGCACGAGAACCAGCCCATGACGATCCTCGAAGCGTTCGCCTGCGGCGTCCCTGTCGTCGGTACTGACCTTGGGGGGATCCCGGAGCTGGTGAGCGACGGCGAGAACGGCTTCACCTGCGCCGCTGACGATCCTGTCGCCCTCGCGGACAAGATGCACGAGCTCGCGGCCCAACCCCGCCTCGCTCTGGACATGGGCAGGCGAGCCCGCGCACTGGTGGTGGACGGCTACACGCCTGCCCTGCACTTGAGCAGGCTCTCGAGGCTCTACTCAGAGGCGGGCTGCGTTGCCGAGCCGGTGGCGATTTGAGCGGCAGTCTGCGGATCGCGGTGATCGGTACACGCGGCGTGCCGGCGAGCGAGGGTGGCATCGAACGCCACGTCGAGGAGCTGGGCTCGCGACTCGCCGCGCGCGGGCATGAGGTCACCGTGTACTGCCGGACGAACTACATCCAGGACCGCGTGCCGACGTATCGCGGCATGCACCTCAAGTACGTGCCGGCGGTCGGCACCAAGAACCTGGACTTCATTGCGCACAGCGCGCTCTCGAGCATCCTGGCCCTGCGCAGGGCGCCCGACATCGTGCACTACCATGCGATCGGCTCGGCGCTGGTCGCTCCGCTGCCGAGGTATCTCACGCGGTCGGGCATCGTGCTGACTGTCCACGGCCTGGATTACGCGCGCAACAAGTGGGGCGGCGCCGCTCGGGCGACGCTGAAGTTCGCCGAGGGCTTGAGCGCGAGGGTCCCCCACGCGACGATCGCCGTCTCGCGCGCGCTTGCCGATCACTACGAAACCAACCTCGGCCGCAAGGCGGACTACATCGCCAACGGCGTTCCAGAGGCCACGGTTCGGCCGATGGGGCCGATCGGCGAGCGGCTCGGCCTGGGCGGGCGCCCCTACTTCCTGTTCGTGGGCCGCCTCGTCCCGGAGAAGGCGCCCGATCTCCTGATCCAGGCCTTCGCCCGGGTGCCGGGCGATATCAGATTGGTGATCGCAGGCAGCTCCGGTTTCACCGACTCATACGCCGCGTCGCTGCGTCGGCTGGGCGCGTCGGATTCAAGGGTGGTCTTCGCGGGTGGGGTCTATGGCGCCGAGCTGGCCGAGCTCTACTCGAACGCCGCCGCCTTCGTCCTGCCGTCCAGCCTTGAAGGCCTGCCGATCACGCTGCTCGAGGCGTTGGCGCACCAGGCGCCGGTCATCGTCAGCGACATCGCGCCCCACCTGGAGGTGGTTGGCGACGACGGTCCCGGCCACCGGGTGGTCCGCCAGGGGGACGCCGAAGCCCTGGTCGCCGCCATGTCCATGGTGCTGGCGGACCGGGAGCGTGAAACGGCAGGGTCTGTGAGCCTCGGCCGGCGGGTGGCCAGGGCGTACAGCTGGGACGCGGCGGCCACCGCCACCGAGCACGTTTACGCGCGCGTGCTGGACCTCCGGGCTTCCAGGGTGCCGCGCCGAACTCTCGGCTAGGGGTTCACAGGCTCCCGTTCCCGGCTCCGTCGCCGCTCGCAGGTCTCTCCGATCGCCCCAGCGTCCTGATGGCGGCCGGCACCTTCGCTCGTGACGTGATCGCCCTCGGCAGCACGAGCGGTGAGCCGTAAGCGAGCGTGGATCCGGTTGGGCGTAGGAACTCGAGCAGGACGATGAAGCCCAGGGACAGGAGCAGCGCGACAGCGAAGGCGACGGCTCCGAACCGCAGCATCCCCGGCAGCCTCGACACGTGGCCGAGGAACACGACGGTGACCGAACCGGGCGCGTGATCGCTGGACATCTCCGCCTGCACCGAGTTGAGGTCGACCACAGCCTTGGTGTGAGCGGTTTCCGCTCCGCTCCTCCCCTGCAAAAGGCCCTGGTATTGAACGACCTGGCCCGCAAGGGTCACCAACGCGGCAGAGCGTGTGTTGATCACGCCCTGGAGGAAGCGGGTGCGGGCTTTGTCCCCCACCGCTTTCGCCTGCGTGAACTGAACCTCCAGCGCCGACAGCTCGGCGGACTTGACCTTGTAGTCCACGTCCGGGAAGAGAAGACCCGTGTCCGCGGTGAACTTGGCGAGAGCCTGGTTGGCCACGTCCAGGGACACCTGGGTGGCAGCGCTTTCCGATTGGGCCTTGAACAGCTGCGGAGCGATGATGTTGTCGAGCGAGTCGATCGCGGCGGCCTGCACGATGGGGACGACCTGGCTGCGGTTAGGGCCCGCAAAGGTGACCAGGATGATGTTGCTGGAAGCCGTGTTGGTGGTGGCGCTGAGGCCCGTGCCGATGTCCTTCTTGCTTGCGCCGGTCTCCTTTGACACCTGGGCGACCACAGGCGCCGAGGTGAGGACGTCCTTGTAGGTGGACACGTACTGGGTCACGGCGCTGGTGGAGTAACCCTTGGCGCTGAGGGCCGGTACGATGACCGTCGCCTGCGCCTGGTAGGACTCCGGCTGAAGGTAAATAAAGCCTGCCGTCACCGCCGCCGCCAGAATTGGAACGGCAATCGGCAGCCACAGACGGCGCCGGATAGCCCACAGGTAATCGTTGATGTTCAAAGTGAAAAGCCCCCTCCCATTGGCCGCGACGTGATACGTCGCTACTGCATGGTAGATTACGGCGGCCCCGGCGGCAAGTGATCTGGATGAGCAGATTGGAAGAAATCGAAAGACCGCCGCGCCGGGCCGACCTCGTGGAGCACCCTCCGGTCTTCCTCGTCGGGGCCCCGCGATCAGGCACCAGCCTCGTCTACAGGACCCTCAGCCTCCATCCGCAGGCCGCCTATATCTCCAACTGGCTGCGCCGCCACCCGCGCATGCGGAGCCTCTCGCTCCTGAACCGGATACCGCCCCGCCTGCCCGGGCTGCAGGCCAGGTACTGGTTCGGAGAGGACTCGTCTAACGCATACCGGTACGGGGCTCGCCGCTCGGCCCTCGAGCGGGTGTTTCCGGCGCCTGTCGAGGGCGGGCCTCTGTTCGAGGCTTGCGGGCTGGTCGACGGCGACCCGCGACCACCAACCCAGGAGCAGAAGGTGGCCCTGCGCGCTGCCTTCGCGGCCCTGACCCGTTTCGGGGGCGGGACCACCGTGGTGTCGAAACGGGTGCTCAACAACCGCCTGATACCGGTCCTGTCGGCGGTCTTCCCTGAGGCGCGCTTCGTTTCGATAGTTCGGGACGGGCGCGCTGTCGCCTACTCCCTGTCGCGGGTCGACTGGTGGGAGGACGGTGAAGTCTGGTGGTTCGGGGGCACTCCGCAGCAGTGGCGGGAAAAAGGAGGCGATCCCTGGGAGCTGTGCGCGCGAACCTGGGTCGAGGAGGTCCGCA
>JBGOTG010000038.1:0-15695 GCA_041476405.1 Candidatus Dormibacteraceae bacterium
AGGCGCCCGATCTCCGCGTTGCCGGCTGCGCTACTCGCTTACAGGTCTATCGACATGCTCGCTGCGTTGCTCGCCG
Source organism: Candidatus Dormibacteraceae bacterium (assembly GCA_041476405.1). Classification (GTDB taxonomy): domain Bacteria; phylum Chloroflexota; class Dormibacteria; order Dormibacterales; family Dormibacteraceae; genus Palsa-872. The sequence goes on from JBGOTG010000038.1 coordinate 77, forward strand.
GCGCCTTGAGCTCGGGCGCCGACGGGCGACTTTCGGCCGAGCCCCCGAAGCGGGACACTAATCCCGCGTGAAAGCAGACCTGATCCTTGCGCGCGGACTCATCCGGACGCTCGGACGGACTGGCCTGCAGGCTCACAGCCACCTGGCTGTCACGAGAGGACTGGTCGTCGCGGTCGGCGGTCCCGACCTGATGGGTCTCAAAGGTCCGCGAACGCGGGTGGTCGACCTGCACGGAGCCGCCGTGCTGCCGGGCTTCAACGACGCTCATGCGCACGTCGTCTATTACGGCCTGACGCTGTTCGGCGCCGACCTGGGCGGCGCGCGCAGCGTGGCCGAGATCCTCGATCGCCTTCGCGAGCATGGTCGCCACCTGAAGAAGGGCGAGTGGCAGCAGGGGATGGGCTACCGGGTGGACGAGCTGGCGGAGCTCAGGCCGCCCCATCGAACCGAGCTGGACCTCGCGACCCGCGGCAGGCCCTGCTACATCGACGAGCGAGGCGGCCACGCTCGGGTGGCGAACACCGCGGCCCTGGAAGCCGCCGGCGTCATGGCGGCGTCGCAGGACCCGCCCGGCGGACGCATCGGCAGGGACAGGAATGGAGTGCCGAACGGGCTGCTCCTCGAAGCCGCGATGAGGTTGGTCGCCGACGTCCAGCCGCCGCCGCCGCTCGACCGCCGTGAGCAGGGCATCCTGAGCGCGCAGCGTCTGCTGCTCTCGCGCGGCATCACATCGGTGGGCGCCGCGGTCAACAGGGGGTTCGCGGACGATTTGCGCGCGTACCAGAGGCTCGCCGAGGGTGGGCTTCTCAAGATGCGTGTGAACGAGTTCCTCTCATGGGAGCTGCTCGAGGCCGCGTCGCAGCTCGGAGTGCGGGCCGGCTTCGGAGGCCCGATCCTGCGCGCGGGCCCGATCAAGGTGTTCGTCGACGGCGGCGCCGAGCGTGTCGCGATGCGTTCGGGCGGCGGCGTGTGGCGCACCACTCCGGAAGAGCTGCGAGAGCTGGTCGCGCGAGCGACGGGGGCGGGCCTGCAGGTGGCCGCGCACGCGATCGGCGACGGTGCCATCGAGGCGATGTGCGACGCGGTCGAAGCGGCGGGTGGCAGCGGGCTCAGGCATCGGGTCGAGCACTGCACAATCTGCCCTCCCGACCTCCAGGCCAGGCTGGGCAAGCTGGGGATGGTCGCGGTGATGCAGCCGGCGGCTGCCCGCTTCGGGCGCGTGGCCTCGGCGCTGTTCTTCCCCGCCCAGGATCGCAGGCATCTGGCCGCCCACGCGCCGCTCTTGAAGGCGCGCGTCGCGCTCGCCTTCAGCTCGGACCTACCGGTCACGTCCGAACCGAATCCCTGGGCCGGAATGAGGGCGGCGGTCGAAGACCAGGTCAACGGCATCAGCGCGCTGGCGGCTTTGCGCGCATACACCGTCGGCGGCGCGTTCGCAACGTTCGAGGAGGGAGTGAAGGGGACGCTCGACCCGGGGATGGTCGCCGATCTCCAGGTCTACGAGCGGGATCCCATCGGCGAGGTCACGTCTTCATGGGATCAACTCCGCCCAGGAGCCGTCGTCCTGGGCGGAGTTCGGGTGCTCGGGGTTCTCTAGCCGCCAGACTCGCCCGTTTCGGGCCGGTCGAGGTTCGAGTCCGGCGCCGGAGCGGTCTGTGCGGCAGTGCGCCGTGGTCTGGCCGCGGCTCGCCTGGCCGGCGTGCGCCTCGGCGCGGCCTTCGGTGATGTGGCCTTGGCTGCCGCAGGCTTGCGGGTGGCCGGCTTGCGGGTGGCCGGCTTGCGCCGGGCGCGGCGCGCCGGTGCCGTGGAGGCAGCCGAGCCTGCGGCCAGGTTGCGCACCTGCCGGCTCAGCCCTTCTAGGCGCTTCATGGCCTTGTCGAGGTCTGCCTGGCGCGCTGTGCGGTCGAGGCGCTTCTGCACCTCTTTGATCGCGGTGTGCAGCGTCTTCTGGCCGTCCTGGATCGTGCGCTCGAGCTGTTTGCGCAAGTCCGACGGGACCCGGCTCTCCGCTTGACGCAGGGCGGACCTGCCGGCCTTGACTGCTCGCTTCAAGAGCTTCGTTCGCGTTGACGCGCGCTTTCTGGCGGCCATGCACCAACCTCCATGAACATGTGATTCGGTTTGCATAACGCACCGCGTTATGATGGGCCCGACGATGCCGGTTGCCCCCGAGCGACACCTTATCAAGAAGTACGCGAACCGCAAGCTCTATGACACGCGGACCAGCAGCTACATCACCCTAGAAGGCATCGCGGGGCTCGTGCGCGACGGTCACGAGATCAAGGTGGTCGACCGCGAGACAGGGCAGGAACTGACGCAGGTCACGCTCTCGCAGATCGTCCTGTCAGAGGAGAAGCGCGGGCCTGCGCGGCCGGCCGACGGCGGAGCGATCCACGAACGCGGCCAGGCCCTTCTCGATTACGTGCGCAAGACGCTCAACGTCCCGTCCGACCTGGTCAACCAGATGGAGCGTCGTCGAGGGGACCTCGAGGGCATGGTCGACGAAGCGATCGAGCAGGCGCTGCGACGCCTGCGAATCCCAAGCCACAACGACATCGACAAGATCAACAAGCGCTTGGATGCGCTGACGGCGCAGTTGAAGCGCATGCAATCTCCAGAAGCTAAGACAAGAAGCATGCGTCGCCGCTAGGCCGGGTTCATCCCGGCCGTCACCGAACACGCCACCTTCAATTTCGCCGCCCCACGCCGCCAGGAGACCCCAGGTGTGGGCCCACGGGAGAGGACCTCAGTCCTCTTCCGTGCTGAACGACATCGACAAGATCAACAAGCGCCTGGACCAGATATCGGCGCAGCTGAAGCGCCTGGGATCCACTCAAACCAGATCAACGCGGCGCCGGTAGGCCGGATTAACCCCTCTCCTCGTTACTCCCAGCATCCCTGATGCACAACAGGCGAAGCGTCCATCAGGGGGGCGCGGCCTCAGTCCTCTTTCGTGCTCACCCCACGCCGTAAACGAAAGGCCGTTCCGTGACGACAGCCCTGATCACGACGTCGGCCTCGACCCGATAGGTCGCCTGCCGCACGCGGCGGTCGGCGCGCATCTGCTGCGTCATCGCGTCGGCCGCCTGAGCCAGCCGGTTGGCGTCGCCGATGACGGAGATCGTCCAGGGGGCCGGCACGGGCGCGCCGCCTATGGTGACGCCGCCCGGCGTCTGCTCGATCGGCACGCCGATGACCACCCGCCGGTCGTTGACGGCGATGGCCTCTGCACCACCGACCGCCAGGTTGTTCAGGGCGTCCTGGAGGTCGAGCGCCTGCAGGCCGACAGCGTCGACGACCATGACGACGCCGGGGCCGTGCACCGGCACCAGGCCTTCGGCGGCCCGCAGGCGAGCGGCCTCGTCGGCGAGCACCTGGTCGGCCGCGTTCCCTGCGCCCGACTGCAGCGTGGCCTGTCGCAGAGTCAGGTCGGCAGTCTCGGCCTGCAGCGAGTCGTTGGCGCGATGGAGATTGTCGATCAGGAATGCGAGAGAGGCGGTGTCCGCGCCGGCGAAGCTGCGCTCGACCTCGGCCTGGCTGCGGATCTGGACTGTCGCGACCAGCGCGACCACCAGCGCGAGCAGCCAGACGGAGACGGCGCGGCTCGAGGCCGGCCTTCTAGAGCGTGCCGACATGCCGGGTGTCCAGGCTGGAGTCATAGGCCGGCAGGGAGAGGTTCGGCCCGCCGCTGAAGGTGATCTGGAGCTGGAACTGGACCTCGCGGGCACGGATGTCGGGCAGCACCGACGGGTCGGCCAACGCGGTCTCCATCCGGTTGCGGTCGCCGACTGCCAGCAACTTGATGGGGGCGGCGACCTGGGGCCCTTGGTCGATGATCACCTGGCCCTCCGAGCCCGAGAACGCGCTCAAAGGCGTGATCCGGCGCCCGTTCACGGCGATGCCCTCGGCCCCTCGCGCAAAAAGGAGGTTGACCAGGTCCTGGACGTCTTTGTAGTTGACCAGGTAGCCGGGCACGCTGCTGGAGTCCCCACCCGGCACGCCGTCGGCGAGGTCCACCTCGACTCCCGGTCCGTGAAGCGGGGTGAGGCCGGCATGCGCCCGCAGGTCGGCCACCTGGTTCTGCAGGGCTTGAGTCGCCGCGGACTGCCGGGCGGCGGCCGCCTCCAGGGCGTCGATCTGCGCGCGAAGCGTGGCGATCCTCTGGCGGGAGGCCGCATTGCCCGTCTCCAGCTCCTGGACGCTCCGCACCAGGGCCTGGTACCTGGCGACCTGGTTGGAGGGGGTGAGGAGCTGGGCCTTGACCTGGCCGGCGACCAGGAAACCTGTGGCCAGCGCGACCGCCGCCACCACCAAAATGCTGGCCACCCGTTTGCGCGACATTGTGTTCATTCTCGTCTAGCGACGCGTTAGTATCGGATTCCCCGATGGCGGTCCAGACACGCGCCTCCGCATTCGAGACCGCCCAGCGGCGCTTTGACGCTGCGGCGGACGTCATAGGCCTCTCCGACGATGCGCGGAGCGGACTCCGGGAGGTCAAGCGCGAGCTGACAGTCCACTTCCCAGTCCACATGGACGACGGTTCCGTGCACGTTTTCACAGGGTGGCGGGTGCAGCACAACATCAGCCGCGGGCCGGCCAAGGGCGGGATTCGCTACCACCCGGACGTCACCCTCGACCTCGTCAAGGCATTGGCCATGTTGATGACCTGGAAATGCGCGGCGGTGGGCCTCCCATACGGTGGCTCGAAGGGCGCTGTGGCCTGCGATCCCACGAAGCTGTCGCTGAGCGAGCTCGAGCACCTCACGCGCCGCTACGCGACCGAGATCGCGATCCTGATCGGTCCCGAGAAGGACATCCCTGCGCCTGATATGGGTACCAACCCCCAGGTGATGGCCTGGATCATGGACACCATCTCGATGCATTCAGGGCATTCGGTGACCGCGTCCGTCACCGGGAAGCCTGTGGACGTCGGCGGCTCCGAGGGTCGTGTCGACGCCCCGGGGCGCGGGGCGACCTACCTCACCCTCGAGGCCCTCAAGTACCTCCACGTCGACGACGAGACCCCGACGGTCGCGGTGCAGGGCTACGGCCAGGTCGGGCATTCGGCCGCGCGGCTCCTGTCGGAGGCCGGGCTGAGCGTGGTCGCGGTCAGCGACTCCAAGGGTGGCGTCCACAATCCCAAAGGGCTGGACCTCGCGGCCCTGGAGGAGCACCGACGGGTGCGTGGAGGCGTGACCGGCTTCAAGAAGGCGGAGGGCATCACCAACGCCGAGCTCCTCGAGCTGCCTGTGACAGTGCTGGTGCCCGCCGCCTTGCAGGACCAGATCACCGCCGAGAATGCCGGCAGGATTCGCGCGAAGCTCATCACGGAAGGCGCCAACGCCGCTGTCGCGCCCGAGGCAGACCCGATCCTGCACGACCGCGGCATCTTCCTGATCCCAGACATTATCGCCAACGCCGGCGGCGTGATCGTCTCTTACTTCGAGTGGGTACAGGATCTCCAGGCCTTCTTCTGGGAGGAGGAGGAGATCAACACCAAGCTTCACCACGTGATCACGCGCGCCTTCTACGAGATCCTCCACACGTCGGTCAACAAGCGCATCGACATGCGCCTTGCTGCCTACGCGCTCGCTGTGCAACGCGTCGCCAACGCGACGACGGTTCGAGGGATCTATCCATAATCGGGGGATGACCTCGGAGTCGCGACCTCGACGCGTCCTGATCACCGGCGTGTCGAACCCTCTGGGCGCCGAGGTTGCCCGCCGCCTCGCGGCGCAGGTGCCCTACCTGTTCGGATGCGACGTCGCCGACCCGGTCAGCGCGATCGAGGACATGGACTTCGTTCATGCAGACACGCGGCATGTCGTGATCGGCAAGCTGGTCAGGCAGCTGCAGATCGACACCGTCGTGCACATGGCGGTCACCGTGGACTCCGCACATGACGACCGCGCCGGTCACGAGACCAACGTCATCGGCACAATGAACGTACTGGCGGGATGCACGGGTCCAGCCAGCCCTGTCGAGCGCCTGGTCGTGAAATCGAGCCAGGCCGCCTATGGCGCAGGACCGACCGACCCTTCCTTTTTCTCCGAGGAGATGGTGGGCGCGGAGCGGCAGGGCTCGTTCGTCACCCGCGAGCTGCGCGAGATGGAGCAGCTCGTCGGCGAGTTCGCGGATCGCAACTCGCGGTGTCGCGTGACGGTCCTGCGGTTGGGTTACCGCGTGACCGAGGACACCACCCTCGCGAAATACCTGTCCCTTCCGATCGTGCCGACGTTTGCGGGCTTCGACCCGCGCCTTCAGCTGCTGCACGAGGAGGACGCGGCCGAGGCCCTCGTACGCTCTGCGATCGAGACGCACGCAGGCGTCTTCAACGTCGCCGGCGGGGGCGTGGTGCTGCTGAGCCAGGCGATCGCGATCATGGGCGGCCGCGCCGCTCCTGTGCTCTTTCCGTACGGTCGGTGGATGGCTCGGTGGGGGCTCCGGGCTGTGACAGGGATCGATCTGCCTGGCCACCTGGCCGATGTCCTCGCGTACGGCTCGGTCGCGGATTGCTCGCGCCTGGCGACCGGGTTCGGCTGGAGTCCCGCGTTCCAGACGCGAGCCGTGATGGATGCGTTCGCCCGCGGCAAGGACGCCGAGGTGATCGAGGCTCCGTCTCCGCCGCAGGAGTACGAGCTCCAGATCTACCTCCAGCGCCGTCGCCGTGCGGAACGCAACGGGCATCGAAGCCCGACCTCCCTGGTGGCGCGACATTGAACAGACGGTCCTCCCCACTTGCTGGGGAGGTGGCGCCCCAACAGACCTCTCCTTCGGGGTCCCCGCGCTCGTGGCGCGCGGGGGAGTCCGGAGGGGCCGTCCGGGCTGGCTCATCTGTCGACACCGAGCCCACGCTTGCCCTGCGCCGACACAGCCGCAAGGCGGCGATCGTTTCGCCGGCCCGTGGCGTCCGCCTGCCGAAGGCGGTCCGCCGGCTGCAGCGAAGAGCCCCCACATACGCGATGCAGGGCCTGGTGGAGCTCTCGGCCCGCCTGCGCCAGGTCACCGGCCGCGAGGTCATCGACCTCAACCGCGTGATGGGGCTCGCCCAGTTCGCATACCAGCAGCGCGAGCTGATGCGGCGGGGACCGAACTACGCGGTCGACGACTTCGGCTTCGACCCTCAGTGGACCGAGTCTTTCCTTGCCGCCTTCAAGGTGCTGTACCGCGACTACTGGAGGGTCGAGACCACAGGCATCGGCAACGTCCCGGCGACCGGTCGGGCTCTTCTGGTCTCGAACCATGCCGGCGTGCTGCCCTGGGACGGGACGATGATCAAGACGGCGATCTTCGTCGAGCACCCTCAGCCGAGGCACGTCAGGGCGCTGGTGGCAAGCCTCTTCATGGGGATGCCAGTGCTCAGCTGGTTCCTGCGCCGCACGGGCCAGACGCTCGGTCATCCCGACGACACGCGTCGCCTGCTCGAGCGCGACGAGCTGGTCCTCGTCTTTCCCGAAGGCGTCAGGGGCACAGGCAAGCCGTTCAAGGACCGATACCGCCTGCGGCGATTCGGCCGCGGCGGTTTCGTGGCGACCGCGATACGCGCGCGCGCGCCGATCATCCCCGTGTCGGTGGTGGGCTCGGAGGAGATCTATCCGATGATCGCCGACCTGGCGCCCGTGGCCAGGGCGTTCGGCCTGCCTTACCTACCCGTCACGCCGTTCTGGCCGTGGCTGGGTCCGCTGGGGCTCATCCCGCTGCCCAGCAAGTGGCGAATCCATTTCCATCCGCCGGTCCACGTCGAGACCCATCCACCAGAGGCTGCCGAGGACCGGAACTTCGTGATGGCGATCGCCGACGACGTGCGCGACACGATCCAGAAAGGCGTCTACGCGAACTTGAAGATGCGCCGGGGTGTCTTCGTCTAGCTGATCACCGACAGCGGAGACTTCTCCTCCGGCTCCTCGATGATATCGAGGGCTGTCGCCTGGCTGATCCAGTACTGGACGTCCGAGAGGCTCGGCGCGCCGGCCATGCCAATCGCATCCGCGAGCTTCGCATGCAGCTCCTGCGCATCCTGGGCCCGCAGGTCCTTCATCGAATCGATTCCGAGCCGCCGGATGACAGGCAGGCAGCGGTCCATCCCAGAGACCTCGAGCAGCGTGCATTGGTGGGCGAACTCGAGCAGCCGGTCGGGGCTGATCCCGGTCTTCTTCGACAAACGCTCGCGGTCGATGCCGAGCGATGTGCGGTGAAGGAGCTGGTTGGTGTGCTGGATCCCGCGCGACCTCAGGCGCCGGACGTCGTCGTCCGAGACACCACGGAGGTACTCGAGCGTTCGATACATCGTGATAAAGGATATGCGCAGGCGCAGGTGGCATTGTTGTCACCACTGCTTCTCGTATAATTTCGAAAAGCCCGCCGCCATTGGAGTAAACACACCCTGAATCAGAGTCGGCTCGCAACCCGCGGAGTGGTTCCCGGGGAGCAGTCTGGCCTAGAGCTAGGGCAGCCTGGACTCCAGATAGGAATAGGACGGTTCGCTCGACGTTCCTACGGTTTCGACGAGGTGGCGCTCGTGCCCGGCGGCGTGACATTGAATCCTGACGAGGTCGACATCTCATTCGCGCTTGGAGATCGCCTCACGCTTCCCATCCCGATCTGGGGTTCGGCCATGGACGGAGTCGTCGACGTCGAGTTCGCCATCGCGATGGGCAAGCTTGGCGGCCTGGCGGTGCTGAATCTCGACGGAGTCCATACCCGCTACGAAGACTCTGCGCCGATCATCAAGCGGATCGCCGAGGCTGACAAGGCGCAGGTCAACGCACTCCTCAAAGAGGTTTACAGGGAGCCGGTCAAGCCCAAGCTCATCACTCAGCGAATCGACGCCATAAAAGCTGCCGGTGTGCCGTGCGCAGTGTCGACAATCCCCGCTCGGGCTGAGGAGCGGGCCGAGATGGTGCAGAAGGCTGGCGCCGACGTCCTTGTCGTCCAGGGCACCGTTCTCACCGCCCGCCACTCGTCCAAGTCCTATCACCAGCTGTCCTTCGAAAAGCTGGTGATGGCTTGCAGCATCCCTGTGGTGGTCGGCAACTGCGTCCACTACGAGACCGCGTTGGAGCTGATGGAGACCGGCATCGCCGGCATCCTGGTCGGCGTCGGTCCGGGGGCCGCCTGCACCACGCGAGGGGTGCTCGGAGTCGGCGTCCCGCAGGTGACCGCCACCGCCGACGTCGCGGCTGCCCGCGACGAGCACATGCGACGGGGCGGAAGACGCGTCGCGGTGATCACCGACGGCGGCATGCGAATCGGCGCTGATGTGTGCAAGGCCTTTGCGTCCGGCGCAGACGCGGTCATGATCGGCACTCCGCTCGCCGGCGCCGAGGAGTCGGCCTCCAAGGGGTTCAACTGGGGAATGGCGACGCCTGACCCGAACCTTCCGCGCGGCACGCGCATCCACGTCGGCACCAAGGCGACGCTCAAGGAGATCTTGCTCGGGCCGGCTCGTGTCGACGACGGGTCCCAGAACTTCGCCGGCGCGCTGCGATCCGCGCTCGGTGTGTGCGGGGCCAACGACATCCCCGAGTTCCAGCACGTGGAGATGGTCATCGCGCCCTCGATCACCTCGGAGGGCAAGAGCCTGCAGCAGGCGCAGCACGTGGGTATGGGGAAGGGCTGACCTGGGCAAGACCGCCACGGCCGCCCGGCCTCGCAGGGAGACCCACGGCCGCGCGAACTTCCAGACAGTCCTCGTGCTCGACTTCGGTTCTCAGTTCAGCCAGCTCATCGCGCGACGCGTGCGCGAGGCGAACGTCTACTGCGAGCTCGTCCCCGGGACGACGCCCTGGGCTGAGCTGAAGGAGCGGCACCCGGCGGGGCTCATCCTCAGCGGCGGGCCCTCGAGCGTGTACGAACCGGGCGCGCCGCAGGTCGACCCCGAAGCTCTCCGCTCAGGCGTACCAGTGCTCGGGATCTGTTACGGCATGCAGCTGATCGCCCACCACCTGGGCGGCAAGGTCGATCCGGGGCATGCAAGCGAATACGGCCCGGCATTGCTCGCCGTGCGAGAGCCGAACGGCCTCTTCAAGGGGTTGAACGCCGAGCTCCCGGTCTGGATGAGCCATGGGGACCACGTCAGTGAGCTGCCGCCGGGCTTTCACTCACTGGCGTCGAGCGGCAACTCGCCGGTCGCCGCATTCACGAACGGCCACGGCATCTTCGGCATCCAGTTCCACCCGGAGGTGGTGCACACGCCCAGCGGCAGGGAGGTGCTTCGCAACTTCCTTTACGGCGTGTGTCACTGCGACGCCTCGTGGACGGCCGGCTCGTTCATCGCGGAGGCGACCGAGAGCATTCGTGCGCAGGTCGGCGGAGGCCGCGTGATCTGCGCGCTGTCGGGCGGCGTCGATTCCGCGGTGGCGGCGACCCTTGTTCAACGCGCCATCGGCGACCAGCTGACCTGCGTTTTCGTCAACAACGGCCTGCTGCGTAAGGAGGAGCCGGAGCGGGTGCTCGCCGTCATGCACGGCAACCTCGACATGAACCTCCGTTACGTGGACGCGACCGACAGGTTCCTCGACGCACTGCGAGGGGTGATCGACCCCGAGCAGAAGAGGCGCATCGTCGGGCGCGAGTTCATCGTCGTGTTCGAGGCGGAGGCGTCGAGCCTCGGCCAGATCGACTTCCTTGCGCAGGGCACTCTGTACCCCGACGTCATCGAGTCCACCGCGCCCGACGTCTCGTCGACGGCGGTCAAGATCAAGACCCACCACAACGTGGGCGGACTTCCTCCCGGCCTCCGCTTCCAGCTCATCGAGCCGCTTCGCTACCTGTTCAAGGACGAAGTGCGGGCGGTAGGCATGGAGCTCGGGATGCCCGAGGAGATGGTGTACCGGCAGCCGTTTCCCGGTCCCGGGCTGTCGATCCGCTGCCTCGGCGAGGTGACTGCCGAAAGGCTGGAGATCCTGCGAAACGCCGACTGGGTGGTCGTGGACGAGATCAAGAGGAACGGCCTTTACCGCCAGGTGTGGCAGTCGTTCGCGGTGCTGACCCCGCTCGAAACCGTTGGCGTGATGGGCGACTACAGGACGTACGCCAACGTGGTCGCCGTGCGGGTCGTCACCAGCGAGGATGCGATGACCGCCGATTGGGCGCGCGTACCGTACGAGGTCCTCGCGCGCATCAGCAACCGGATCGTGAACGAGGTGAAGGGCGTCAATCGGGTCGTCTTCGACATCACGAGCAAGCCCCCCGGCACGATCGAGTGGGAATAGCCTGGGTAGGGCCACCCCAGTAGTTCTCCGTTGAAGGTGCTCGTCGTCGGTTCGGGTGCTCGCGAGCACGCGTTGGTATGGAAGTGCGTGCAGTCGGACCTCGTCGAGCGCGTGTACTGCGCGCCAGGCAACGGGGGAACCGGCGGCATGGCGCGAAACGTCCCCATCGGCGCGGCCGACGTGGTGCGGCTCGTCGCCTTCGCGAAGCACGAGCGCCTGGGCCTGGTCATCCTCGGCCCGGAGGCGGCAGTCGACGCCGGCGCCGGCGATGCCCTTCGCAGCGCCGGCTTCAACGTCTTCGGCCCAAATCGTGGTGCGGGTCGAATCGAGTCGAGCAAGTCCTTCGCCAAGAGGCTCATGGTTCGCGCCGGCATTCCAACCGCCGACTTCGAGGTCTTCACGGACCCGCTGCCGGCGAAGGCATGGGCGGCGAAGCGTGATGGCAGGGTGGCGGTCAAGGCCGACGGCCTCGCGCGCGGCAAGGGCGTCATCGTGTGCACGAACGCCGGCGAGGCGGACGCGGCCGTCGATGCCATGCTCGTGCAGGGACGTTTCGGCCGCAGCGGCGCCACAGTGGTGGTCGAGGAGCTGCTCGAAGGACCCGAGCTTTCGCTGCTCGCAGTGACGGACGGCAGCGACGTCGTCCCGCTCGCGCCGGCTCGAGATTTCAAGCGTGTGGGCGACGGCGACAAGGGTCCGAACACCGGCGGCATGGGCGCGTACTCGCCGCCGCTGGGGGTGGACGATGCCCTGGTGCGAGAGGTCGTCGATACAGTGATGCGCCCGGCGGTGCGGGAGCTCGCCGCCACTGGCGACGACTTCCGCGGCGTGCTGTACGCGGGCCTGATGCTGACGCGGTCGGGCATCCGCGTCATCGAGTTCAACGCGCGCTTCGGCGATCCCGAGGCGCAGGCCGTTCTCCCCCGCCTGGAGACCGACCTGGTCGCCCTGGCGCTGGCGTCCTCGAAGGGGACGCTGGCGAGCTTCCCGGACCTGCGCTGGAGTAAGCGCGCGTGCGTCGCCATCGTTGTCGCCTCCGCCAACTACCCGGATGACGCGGCGATGACGCTGGGCCTTCCGATCAGGGGCCTGGCAGAGATTCCGACCGGAGCGTTGATCTTCCACGCGGGCACCAGGTTCGAGCCGGGCAAGGGTCTGGTGACCGACGGGGGACGGGTCGTGACCTCGGCGGCCCTGGGCGACACGGTCGCGGAAGCCCGTGAGAAGGCGCTGGCAGGGGCCCGGCAGGTACGATTCCCCGGGGCCTTCTTTCGCTCGGATATTGCTGCGGAGGCTGTCAATTGAGCGCAGTGGTCGGCGTCATCCTCGGCTCAAAGTCGGACCTGCCTTTGATGGAGTCGTGCGTCAAAGTGCTCGACGAACTTGGTCTCGCGCACGAGGTGAAGGTCTGCTCGGCCCACCGCAACCCGCGCGGGGTCATGGAATGGGCGTCGTCCGCCCGAGAACGCGGCCTCAAGGTCGTCATTGCGGCCGCGGGCGGCGCCGCTCATCTGCCCGGCGTCGTCGCGGCCTGGACCGACCTGCCGGTGATCGGCGTGCCGGTGCCCACGCAGCATCTCGGCGGCGTGGATTCCCTGTACTCCATCGTGCAGATGCCGGCAGGCATCCCTGTGGCGACGGTCGCCATCGGCGAGGCAGGCGCCAAGAACGCAGCCTGGCTGGCCGCGCGCATCATCGGCCTGACCGACAGCGACGTAGAGGCGCGCCACGCTGAGAAGCGCGCGGCGCTCGCCGGACCGTGATGGCGAAGCATCCGGTCAGCCCGACGCCTGGCGCGTTCGTGCGAAAGTCGGCGCGGCTGCGCCTGGTCGACACCACGTTCAGAGACGCACAGCAGTCCTTGCTGGGCGGTCAATTGCGCGGTGACGAGATCGTCCCGATCGCAGCGAAGATGGACGCGATCGGCTTCACGGCGATGGAGGCCTTCGGCGGTGCGACCTTCGAAACGCAGGTCCGCAGGCGTGAGAACCCCTGGGAGTACCTTCGGAACATCGCGAAGGCGACGCCGAACACGCCGATCCAGGCCCTGATCCGCGGCCAGAACCTGCTCAGCAATCGCAACTTCGCCGACGACGTCGTCGCGCTCTTCATCAAGCACGCGGCCAAGTGCGGCGTCGACGTCTTCCGCGTCTTCGACCCGCTCAACGACCTCCGCAACATGGAGGCGACAGTCGCAGCGGCGCTGAAGGCCAAGAAGAAGGTCCAGGGCGCTCTGGGCTACGCGATCTCGCCGGCCCACAACCTCGAGCTGTGGTGCTCGCTCGCCAAGGGCCTGGTCAATATGGGCTGCCACGAGGTCGTCATCAAGGACACGTCGGGCCTTCTCAGCCCGCAGGCGACCTGGGAGCTGGTGACGGCGCTCAAGGAAACCGTCGAAGTCCCCATCGACGTTCACTCGCACTGTTCGAGCGGTATGGCGCCGATGGCCTACATGGCGGCGGTGGAAGCCGGCGCCGATGTCCTCGACGTGGCCATGTCACCACTCGCGTGGGGCACCTCGCAGCCCGCCGTCGAGAGCGTGGTTGCCGCACTGCGAGGGGGCGAGTACGACACAGGGCTCGACCTCGAGAAGATGTGGGACGCCCAGCACGACCTCGAGGTCCTCAAGCGCAAGCACATCGAGAACCTGAGCCCCGTGGCGGATCGGGTCGACGCCAGCATCCTCCGCTATCAGATGCCCGGCCTGATGCTCGAGCAGGTCTACCACGAGCTGGCCGCTCACAACGCCGGGGACCGTACCGCGGAGGTCCTGGAAGAGGCGAACCGCGTGCGGTTGGAGCTGGGCTACCCGCCCCTTGTCGCGCCGATACGGCAGATGATCGCCACCCAGGCGGTGTTCAACGTGATCGGCGGCGACCGCTATGCCACAGTGACCCAGGAGCTGAAGGACTACCTGCAGGGCCTGTACGGCCGGCCGCCGGTACCGGCCGACCCCGAGCTGCGCCGGCTCGTCCTCGGCCGCGAGGAGCCGATCACCATCCGCCCGGCCGACCTGCTCGAGCCGCAGGTCGAGGCGGCGCGCCAGCAGCTCAAGAAGATGAGCTTCGAGCCGACCGACGAATCAGTGCTGATCCAGCTGCTCTTCCCGCAGATCGCGCCCGACTACCTGCGCGGGCCGGAGCCCGCGGACAAGGCGGCCACGCGCGCGCCTGCGCCGAGGGTTGCGACCGAGCCCGCCGCGGAGCCGGCGACTCCCCCGCCACCGCCGGCGCCCCCTCCTGCGTCCGCAGCCGTGAGCGCCGAGTTCGACGTCGAGGTCGAGGGCGAGGTGTTCAAGGTGCGGGTCAGCGGAGCGGGCATGACTGTCGTGCCCGGGCTCGCAACGAGCGCGGCGTCAGCCGCCCCGGGGCTACCACGCGCGGGCGAGGGCACCGTGATCGCCCCAATGCAGGGCCTCATCGTGAAGATCCCTGTCAAACCTGGCGATGAGGTGAAGCTCGGCGACGTGGTCGCCGTGCTCGAGGCCATGAAGATGCAGAACGACATAGTCACCACCATCGCGGGCCGGGTGCTTGAGGTCTACGTGAAAGAAGGCGAGGTGGTGACTCCGAGCCAGCCGCTGCTCGCGGTCGGTTAGGCGCAGCCGCTGATGAAGAGAAAGCTCTTCAGCAAGATCCTGGTCGCGAACAGGGGTGAGATCGCGATCCGAGTGATGCGCGCGTGCCGCGAGCTGGGAATCGCGACTGTCGCGGTGTACTCCGACGCTGACCGCCACGCGATTCACACTCGCTATGCGGACGAGGCTCACCACATCGGAGGCGCGCCGCCTGGAGAGTCGTACCTGCAGCTCGAGCGGATCGTCAAGGTCGCTCATGACTGCGGCGCCGAGGCGATTCATCCCGGCTATGGCTTTCTCTCCGAGAAACCCGCATTCCCGGAAGCGTGCGAAGCGGCTGGAATCCAGTTCATCGGGCCGCCGGCCTCGGCGATGCGGGCCCTCGGCTCGAAGCTGGCGGCGCGACAGATGGCCGTCGACAACGGCGTCCCGGTCACGCCCGGCACCGGGGCGATAGGGGATCCGAGCGAGGCGGTGGCCGCCGCCCACCAGATCGGATTTCCCGTGATGGTGAAACCCTCAGGCGGCGGCGGCGGAATCGGGATGAAGGTGGTCGAGTCGGAGGCGGAGCTGGTGGCGGCGGTCCAGAGCAGCGCGCAGGCCGCGCGCTCGGCCTTCGGAGACGGGACCGTCTACCTGGAGCGCTACGTTCGCAAGCCACGCCATATCGAGATCCAGGTCGTCTGCGACAGCCACGGCAATGCCGTCCACCTGGGTGAGCG
This sequence comes from Candidatus Dormibacteraceae bacterium, assembly GCA_041476405.1. Taxonomy (GTDB): domain Bacteria; phylum Chloroflexota; class Dormibacteria; order Dormibacterales; family Dormibacteraceae; genus Palsa-872. The sequence continues at coordinate 15,589 of JBGOTG010000038.1, forward strand.
CGAGTGCTCGATCCAGCGCCGACACCAGAAGCTCGTCGAAGAGACGCCGTCGGTCGCGATTGATCAGAACATCCGAGAGCGTATGTGGGCGGCTGCGGTAGCCGCAG